>JARUKZ010000012.1 GCA_029688955.1 Chitinispirillales bacterium ANBcel5
CAGAGGTGATTAGTCCCATTTTAAATTAAAATGAAGCTAATGCAGAGGTGATTAGTCCCATTTTAAATTAAAATGAAGCTAATGCAGAGGTGATTAGTCCCATTTCAATTTAAAATGAAGCTACTCAGCAGGTGATCAGTCTCATTTCAATTTAAAATGAAGCTACTCAGTAGGTGATCAGTCTCATTTCAATTTAAAATGAAGCTACTCAGCAGGTGATCAGTCTCATTTCAATTTAAAATGAAGCTACTCAGTAGGTGATCAGTCTCATTTCAATTTAAAATGGAGCTACTCAGTAGGTGATTAGTCTCATTTCAATTTAAAATGAAGCTACTCAGTAGGTGATCAGTCTCATTTCAATTTGAAATGGAGCTACTCCATAGGTGATCTGTCTCATTTCAATTTAAAATAGAGCTACTCCATAGGTGATCTGTCTCATTTCAATTTGAAATGGAGCTACTCCACAGGTGATCTGTCTCATTTCAATTTAAAATGAAGCTACTCCACAGGTGATCAGTCTCATTTCAATTTGAAGAGTGGAACGGATAGTAAACGATTTAGAGAATTATATAAACGCAGAGGGCGCGGAGAACGCAGAGAGGAAAAAAGGAAAGGCGATCGTTCCCATCCTGAAGAGTAACTCCGGTAAAAACCAAATGCCGTGTTCACCAATAATGCTCGGGTAAAACGCGCCAGGGGGGACGGAAGGTGGCACTTTCTTAAGTGCCAGTGCCCTCAAAAAGCGGAGTCCTCGTAGCGCTATAACCGAGGCACCGAGGAGGTACGACGAGCCTGGAGGACATAGTGCCCGAATGGGTACAACCGGTGCCGTCCGCGGCAGGCGCCCGAGATACTCTAGTTCTTATTTGATCCTTATGAGCTGTGTGCGATGAGGTGAAATAAAAACTAAAGTTATACTGAAAAGTGCCGATATAATAATAGGGGAAGTTATGTAGGGTCCTATTCTTTATAGGGGACCAGTTTTGCAAGGGAGGTGCTCTATGCTTTGGAAGACAAGCCACGCCAAAAGTGCGCCATACACCGAAACCGATGCGCTTAGGAGCACCTCACGTGAATTGAGAAAAATTCTGAAACGACTCTCGGATGGAAAAAAGGGAGATCTAAAGCAGAAAGATATCGCGGATCTTGAATACCCCAAAGCCTTTGAACACAGAATAGAAGGTTTCAAAGTAGCAGAAAATAGCTCTGGGCCCCTTTTTGAGCACCACTCTGCAGCTTCAGAAATCCCTACGTTGATACAGAAGTTAAAAAAGCTGGCGACAGTCGCTCTCTCCACCTCTTTAAACGACAGCGAACGTAACGCGTTAAGTCTGGAATTCATAGCTACCAGGGAGAGACTGTATCATACTTTTTCTGCCGGAGTTTCTGAGCGCATATCTATACAGAGAGAAAGGCTTATTCATATTTCTGATTCTGAACAGAAAAGAGGCTCAGAAGAAGTTACCGAAAACAAAGATTCTGAATTAACCACACTCATAGAGCACCTCCAAACGCTGTCGATTAAAACCGGAAATGAAGCTCAGTCTGCGCGTAAAGAGATAGAAAAAATGGCAGATCAGATTACAGATACAAAAAATAGGTCTCATTCGTACAGTGACCTTAAATCTATAAACAACAGCCTAAAGGAGGGCTTAAAAGTTACCGAATCAGATCCTGCTACATTTGAACAGGAAATAGCTCTGGTAACGGTTGGTATAGTAAATAAAAAGCTACAGGATGAGGGTACAACCAAAGCATTTGGTCGCTTCAATGACATTAACCGAAACCAGATTATAGGAATAATCTGAGCAGAATAGCAAAAACAATGAAATCTCAAAACAGAGTAATCCGACAGTATGAGATCATGCAGATAACTACCCCGGGAGCGGCAAGGCTCATCTGTTTGCTTCACGAGAAGGCAGTGTACTTCATTAAAAAAGGCATGATTATAAACAGCACTCAGATGATATCAAAAGCTCAAAACCTCATTGCGGTATTGGATATGTCCCTGCGGGATGTTGATGAAGTCTCATCTCTTCTTCACAATTTGTATAGCTACAGTTATCATCTGCTGGATAAAAAAGACAGAGCTTCTCTTAAAAATGCCTGCCTAATAATGAACCACCTTAAGGTAACCTTCTGTACACTTTCAAGACATACTGCGGGAAGCGACAGACTTTAGAGCAGATTTTCTCAAATCAATAACTTTAGCGTTTTTCTTATACTGGTTCCTGAAATGCCGTATTGTGTTGGTGTTTGATATAAGCACAGGAAAATACACCCCGGAAGCAGCTTTTATGGAATGCGCGATCTTCTCCAACACAGTGGCAGGCGCAGCGACATGAATAGAAACCCTGTCATTGCGGGATGATTCAGGCTCAATGAGTATAACGTAATCATCTACCTCCTCCACACTATCAAGTGCCCCGGTAACCGAGAGGGGGTAAATACAAGAGCCTCCGACGTTAATTCTATGCGACTTACGACCAAGGATGGGTCCGATCCTAAGGGAGTTTCTTCCACAGGAGCACGCTTTTTCATCAATAAAGGTAATATCACCGGTTCTGAACCGTAAAAGAGGTACCCCCTCAACTCCAAGGGGAGTTGTTACAAGCTCTCCCGCAGTGCCATGCGGAACAGGCCTTCCCTGTTCATCCACCACTTCAGCATACACCAGCTCAGGAATACAGTGCGCACCGTTTCTGGAAGTGCATTCACAAAACGAAACCGAACTTTCGGGTGAATAGTAAAGAGAAAAAAGCTCAGCGCCCCACAATCTTTCGACTTCAAGAGCACCGGCATTGTAACTCATGTCAGGATTTCTGATACTCTCTCCGGTGCAAATTATTTTTTTTACAGTACTGAATAGATCACCACTTTTATTGATTTCTGTTCCAATCGCTTTTAACATACTCAGATCGCCTGTTATCACATCAGGAGACAGTATATTCATCAGGCGTTTCTGTTGCTGAGCCATAATCTGAGCACTTCGCGCCACATTACACCCAAGCAAAGACAACCCTCTGTATATAGCCATCCCCGCGGAATACAATGAATTGAGACTTTGGAAAATCTGTACAACATCTTTCCCGCCCACAGAACATCCATTAAAGGAGAGAGCCAGACTGTAGGCGATTCTGTCAAGATCATTTTTTGTATAATGGAAAACAGCCGGTTCTGAATAGTTATGACTCATCGTACTTTCGACAATTTCATCGGGTGACACTGCTACAAATGAGTCCATGAAACTGCTCACGGTTTCCCGGTCGGTACACGGAATGCAGGAAAAATCATCCATACTTTTAACGGAAAGCGGGTCAATGTCGACTAATTTATTTTTATACCAGGGTGAAGCATTTTTTAAGTGTGCTATGTGGTTGCGCAGTGCTCGTAATGTTTTTTGTGCTATTTGATCACTTGAAAGAAATTCCCATGAATAGTCAGGATTAAATATCAAGTACTCGCCTCCAGATGGCTGAAAATTGTGTACTGAAGCAATATTTGCTTTAACTGTTCCCCTAAAATAGTTAATTAGCTGTATGGTCTTCAAACATACAGCTTTTTTTATTCAAAAGCTAAGCATCTATAGCTCTTACCGGGGCCACCTGCTGCATTCTCTGAGACTAACCACTTTAGTTTTAGATATAATGATATGATCGAGAAGAGGAATTTCAAGAAGTTTTCCTATAGTGAAAAGTCGTTCTGTAATAACCCAATCAGCTTCTGAAGGGTTAAGTCCGCCTGCAGGATGATTGTGAGCCAGAATAAAGGATGCAGCCCCGCATCGCATGGCTTTTTCGATTACGACCCTGGGATAAACTGCACACTGATTAACTGTACCTTCAGATAGTATATCGGTTTGAAGGATATGGTTTGCACTGTCTAAAAAGAGGGCCCCGACATATTCATCGCGCTTATGACCAAAGTTAAACCGGAAATACTCCTCAACATCCCGTCTGTGCGATATGACCGGTTTTTGATCATATTTCTCTTTAAGACAAAGAGCCATGATCTCCTTAACAAAAGGAAACAGTGCGGCAGACCTGGTACCTAAGCCCTTGGTTTCGAGCAGTTCATCATAGGGAGCATTAAAGATCGCGCTCAAAGATCCGTATCGGTTCCAGAGCTCACGGGCGATAGGTTTGGTATCCTTACGCGGGATGGCAAAACTTAGAAGGAATTCGATAATTTCATAGTTGTGAAATCCTGCGGTTCCACTTTTTAAAAAACGCTCAAGCAGCCTGCCCCGATGCCCCTGAGCAGTTTTTCCCTGTTGCGAAACAGTACTTTCACTGTTATGTGCGACACCAGCAGAGCCTGGTTTGTCGCTCAAAGTGTGAATATCCATAAGTCACTCTCATTGCTAAAACCATGGCCCTACAACAGAAATTCAGACTACCACTGCAAAGATAATCCTGCAGCTGTAATACCCGCGCCCACTGTACAGAATATCACTTTGTCGTTTTTCTGTAATCCATTCTCTATTTCCTGCAGGGCGATAGGTATACTTGCACTCGAAGTGTTTCCAACCCTGTCTATGTTGAGATAGAACTTCTCAAACGGAACACCACTTTTCTTTGCGGCGGCTTTAATGATACGTCCGTTTGCCTGGTGTGGAACAACCCAACGCACATCCTGGGCTTGCCATTGGCTTTTTATAATAAGCTCACGCACCAGAGAAGAGAAACTTTCGGTGGCAAACTTAAACAACGCTCTTCCATCCAGACGTACCCATGGGTCAAAGTCGTTAGATTCATTGGGGATATCATAACCCGGCATATGACGTCGGGCCATCGTTAGCCCGCCACTATCAGCAGTTAAGATCTCCTGTTTTATCAGATGCCCCGAATCTGAAGCAGAAACAACAGTTGCCCCTGCACCATCCCCAAAGAGGAAATATGTATTACGATCGCTTTTATCCAGGACCCTTGACTGCATATCCACAGCGGTTACCAGTACATTTTTTGCTACACCGGAACAAATCAATCCCTTTGCGACAGAGATACCGTACAGCCAACCGGAACAGGCAGCATTAAGGTCAAAGGCAGGAACACCCCGAATCCCCAGCTTACCCTGCAAGATACATGCAGTTGATGGCATTACCACATCCGGAGTAGTAGTAGAAACCACTATTGCATCAATATCTTTACTATTAAGCCCAGATTGCTCTATAGCTTTAACAGAAGCCTCGTATGCCATATCAGAAGGTTTTTCATCAGCAGCCCAACGCCGCTCTTTAATTCCTGTTACCCCAAAGATATATTCTTCAGTGATATCAGGATACTCAGCGAGAAGTTCTTTTGTTTTAACTATTCGACTGGGCAAATAGGTTCCAATCCCAAGCATCGATACCGTTTTAACGGGCTCTTCACTCTTTTTCTCAAGAATTTCCATTTTGGGCAGTTCACTTACCGGTTCCGGCTCATCTTCAGATACAGCAGTTGCAGGCTGCGAAGCCATGGAAGAATCAGCTGTAGTGACAATCATTACCGGCTCTTCAAAAGGAACCGAATCACCCTCATTACAGAGAATAGTTTCAACTACACAATCACAAGGAGCTTCAAATTCGAAGGTAGATTTTGCGCTCTCCACCTCTGCAAGATACTGTCCTTTTTTGATAGATTCGCCTTTTGCCACAAGCCATTTAATGATAGTTGCTTCTGTTTCGGCAGCAGCCTGAGCGGGAAGAAATAATTCAGTCTTGAACGGGGTCATAACTTTACTTAGCCTCTCCAATCATCTTTTCTATAACAGCCTTTATTCTGTCATCATCCGGCAGATATTTACTTTCCAATTCTTTAGCAAAGGGAACCGGGGTATCAGGTGCGGAGACCGAAACCGGAGCGCATTTAAGAGAACTAAAACACTCCCGTGTCACCAAAGAGATAAAACGATCGGCAAGTCCAGCCGTTTCACCACTTTCCTGCACAACCAATAACCGTCCCGTTGCTCGTACGGATTCCAGTATAGGTTCAAACTTCAATGGGTTTAATATAAAAGGATTCCATACAGAAGCAGAATAGTTATATTTATTAATTACAGTAAGCACTCTCTCGATCATCGCTCCAAGAGCCACAACGGTTACCTTATCTCCCTGTGTGTACTGACGTGGCCTGTACACCTTACTCAGATCACCATCAAAGTCTATATCACCCGCTTTGCCCCAATAAAGAAGCTTATGCTCAAAAACCACGCTTGGGTTAGAATCATAGAAGGCAGCCATCAATGCTTCATAGGTTTCCTGAGGGGTAAAAGGGTACAATAATTTAAGCCCGGGGAAACGGGACCAGAGCCCATCATACTCTCCGGAGTGAAATGCACCCAGTGTTATTCCCCCACCACAGGGCAATCTAAACACAAGTGGCGCATTCATACCTGCGCGGTAATACCACGTTCCGGCATTTAAACCAAGCTGGGTAACTGCTTCTGTGGAAAAATCAGCAAACTGAAATTCCATGATCGGGCGGGAGCCTGTTTGTGAAGCACCTAAACAAAAGCCGGTTGTTGCCGATTCACATATTGGCATATCGATAACTCGATCGGAGCCATGTTTATCCATCAGTCCTTTACAGGTCTTAAACGGTGAACCATATTTACCGACATCCTGGCCACACAAAAACGCACCCTGGTCCTGTGAAAGCATATGGTCAAGCGCGGTGTTTATAGCCTGCAGGTTTTTGACTTTTTTTGCGCTGTAGGGCTCAATAGTTTTATGCTCTGTTTTGCAGTACACGTCACAGTTATTTGACAAAACAGCCTTAGGCCTTGGACGTGTAAGCGCGGCATCTGCTACCGTTTTCACCTCTTCAGTTATTTCCTGCTCCATTTCAAGGATTTGCTGTTCACTAAAGCCGCTTATTTCCTTTAGATCTTTTCTTGCTTTTACCAAAGGATCGTGCTTCAGCCATTCCTCTTTTTCCTCAGCACTCACATACTCAGCATTATCATAGGCAGCATGCCCCTCAAGACGCAGTGTCATACACTCAAGTAAAACGGGCTTAGGATTCTGTGCCATTGTTTTTAAATACTGAGAAATAGTACTGTATACATCCCATGCATCGGTGCCGTCTATAGTGCATCCCTCAATACCGTAGCCCACAGCACGATCAGAAAGCTTTTCACAGCAAAACTGATTTGCAACAGGAGTTGAGAACGCGTATTTATTGTTCTCGATTAAAAAGACTACAGGTACGTTTTGCACTGCAGCCAGGTTCAGCGATTCATGAAACTCACCAGTACTTGAAGCGCCATCCCCCGATATAGCTAAGCCAAAAACCTTCTCCCCATTCTTTCTTGCGGCCCATACTCCACCAACGGTTGGTGCGAGCATGTTGCCAAGATGGCTAATCATGGGAAAGCGACGCATCTTAGCGTCACCATAATGAACATTTCCCTCTCTGGCATGCGTTGGGCTATCGACATTAGCCATATGCTGGCAGAATAGTGTATAAGGAGAACAACCACATATCATATGAGCAGCATTATCCCTGTGTAGAAGCCCCAAAACATCCTGACCGGGCCGGAATGGTATGGCCATTCCCACAGAAGTAGCTTCATTACCCTTACTGATTATCACTGTCCCCTTAACCGCCCCCCGGCGAAAAAGCTCTTTAAGCTTTTCATCGATTACACGGGTATAATACATTAAAGGGTAGGCTTTAGGGTAAAACTGTTCCCGGGTTAAAGAATCCGGAAAACGGGGTAATTCTTTCACCAGGTTTTCAAATACTGCACTCTTGGCATCAATTACCGCTGCGATATTCCCTCCCATCATATAAATTCAGCATCCAGGACCTGTATTGTGCCTGAGCACCGGAGATAATATGTCAAAATAATAAAGGTAGAGGCTAATGTGAGCTAAAATATTTGTTCTAAGCACTAAGTTCTTTTTCTGCTTAGCGCTATGGCTAACAAATTATCCTAAGCTAAGCCTTAGCGTATGGTCCAGATCCTGTTTATCTTATCATAGCTCCAGCTCCCTCCGGCACAAAAGGTATCCTGAGTCGAAGTTTTTTCTGCATATGCTTCCACCTGCTCAAAGCTGCCAAGACTACTAAAACTATCTACGCTTCCAAGGCTTTTTGCTCCGGTTGAAGCTGCTATTTTCAGCGCCTTTTCAATGCTCCTTCCATTTAGTAGTGCGGCAATAAATCCTGCAATACAGCTGTCTCCGGCCCCTGTTGCACAAACAAACTCCTGAACCCTGTAACTTTCACAAAACAGCTCTCTTGAACCCCAGTTTGGAGAATGAAACAGTTCAAACGGAGTATTTTTTAAACGGGCCAAATCAGCAGTCTTTATATACAGCCCCTTTATTCCACACTTGATCAGGGCAACGGCTGAACCGTATTTGATTATTTTATTGCCCAAGTCTCTTAAAACAGAAATATCCAGGTTTTCCAAAGGATCACTTTTAAATTGGGCAGCTCTAAATTTGCTGTACGCTGTTTTATTCAACATAAAGAGAATCTCTTCAAAACTGGGGGTGAATATATCCACCAACGGAAGTGTTTTTTGAAGAAAGCCATCCCAGTCAAAAGTACCTGATTCACTCTGTGGCTCAGGGAGTGTCAGATCCATGGAGACCGGTATTTGGTATTCTCTGATCTTTTTAAACACCCTCCGCACTTCCTCTCCCTCATTGTGGCGCATTTTGCGCATAAGGGTAGGATAGCCAAAATGAAACAGTGCGCTTTTTTTAACTGTTGAATAATCGATGTCATCGCTGCCAAAGGTATCATTAGCCCCGCAATTGTGTATCAATATCCTGTCCGCTCCGGGAACGGACAGGGCTATGGTAAATGAACTTTTTGCTTCATCGGTGATTTTTATATGGTTATCTGTGCCCTGCTGTTCAAAAAAACTTTTTGTTACTGCTCCAAACTGATCATTACCCACTTTGCACTGGATATTTGTATCAATACCTAAGGCGTTTAGAGCAAGACCGGTGTTGCCAACTACACCACCGGCAGTCACTGATGCATCATCTACGGAAATAAGTTTTCCTGGTGATAAGATATCACTCACCGCGCCGTGATTAGTGATCTTGGGGGTGATATCCAGGCACACATGACCTGCGACACTAACTTTAGCTGTTTTTTCCATACTGATCATTTTTAGTCACTTTTAGAGATATAAGACACTTTTGTTTAGAAAATAAGTGAAAAAAAACACTGATCACAAATCCGTTTTCTAATATATTCAGTTTTAGAGCAATCCTCATGGGTGAATCACTGCGGCATGTTTTTTGCAGCATTCTCCTATAACGGTACCTGTAACGTAAAAAGAGAGAGAAAGGGCAAGGAGTATATGGGAACTATCAAAGTAGCCTTTTACGATGCCAAACCTTACGATCAAAAATCTTTTAACAAGGTAAATGAGCGCTACGGATTCGACATTCACTACTTCCCCACCCACCTGAATGAAGAGTCTGTTGCCCTTGCTGCCGGATTTGACACCGTGTGCGTGTTTGTGAATGATACAGTTAATGCAAAAGTTATCGATAAATTAAAAGAAAATGGCACCAAACTCATTGCACTACGTTCTGCAGGCTACAATAACATCGACCTTCATCACACGTATGGGAAAATGCATGTAGTTCGGGTTCCTGCGTATTCACCCCATGCAGTGGCTGAACATGCTGTTGCACTGATGCTATCATTAAACAGAAAAACCCACAAAGCTTATTTCAGAACAAGAGACAACAACTTTGCAATAAACGGCCTGCTGGGTTTTGATATGCATGAGAAAACAGCCGGGATAATCGGAACCGGAAAAATCGGTAAAGTTGCCGCCCAGATATTAAGAGGCTTTGGAATGAATGTTTTAGCGTTTGATGTGTACCCGGATAAACAATTTGCTTCAGAAAATCAGGTCGAATATACCGATCTTGATGATCTCTATAAACGAAGTGATATTATATCCCTGCACTGCCCCCTGACGCCCGAAAACGTCTATATGATAAATGATGACAGCATTAGAAAAATGAAAGATAATGTGATGATCATTAACACCGGGCGGGGCAAACTTATAAACACTCAGGATCTCATTAAGGGTTTGAAATCTAAAAAAATCGGCTCAGCAGGTCTCGATGTCTATGAAGAGGAAAGTGAGTACTTCTTTGAGGATTTCTCCGGAGAGGCAATAAGCGACGATGTTCTGGCAAGGCTTTTAACCTTCCCTAATGTGTTGATTACTTCACACCAGGCATTCTTTACCAAAGAAGCTCTTGAGAGTATCGCGGTCACTACACTCAATAATATAAGACGCTACCACCAGGAGCACCAATTACCCAATGAAATCTGTTACCAATGCAATGAAGGCAAGTGTACCCGTAAAGAAAGCGGCCGCTGCTTCTGATAAACGCTGAGTGAGGGGCTAATTTAAACCCCTCACCCTTTTTACAATTTTTACCACAGCTTCTACACAGTAATCAACTTCTTCTCTGGTATTTAGACTGCTCAAAGAAAAACGAACAGAACATGCCGCCTCCTGATAACGCCTTCCCATTGCCAGCAAAACTTTTGAAGGATCGATTGCTCCGGACTGGCACGCTGAACCACCAGAAATACACACCCCCTCCTGATCCAAGGCGGCAATCATAACCTGAGCATCAATGTTTTTGAAGGTTACATTCAATGTTCCCGGCAACCTCTTCTCTGCATCACCGTTGCGCAATACCCCTTCAATCTGATCGCTGAGCTTATTGAATAAGTACTCAGTGAGTTCAAAAAGATACTCTGAGTTTCGCTCCATCCTCCCACAACTCAACTCAGCAGCTCTTACAAAACCAAGGATTAGTGGCAGGTTCTCAGTTCCGGGCCGTATTTCTCTTTCCTGGTGCCCTCCAAAAAACCTGGGGACCAACCTAACACCTTTACGAACATACAACGCACCAACCCCTTTGGGGCCATTTAGTTTATGAGAGGATAAAGACATCAAATCCAATGGAATAGTATTTACATCCAGAGCAATCTTTCCAAACGCCTGTACTGCATCGCTATGAACAAGGATGTCGCTGTCAGCAAACATTTCAGCTATTTCCTTAACGGGCTGTAAGGTACCGATTTCATTATTTGCGGCCATTACCGAAACAAGTGATGGTTGAGAAGCCTTTTTGGCTAACAACTCTTCTGTAACAATCACACCCCTACTATCAACCGAAACAGAATGGCATTGCCTGCCCTGTTTCTTTAACTGAGTTGCAATGCTTATAACTGATGGATGCTCGATTTGTGAATGAACAAAACACCCCTGGCTATTGTGGTCCATACTCCCTAGCACTGCAAGATTATTGGATTCGGTACCACCCGAGGTAAAAACAATCTCCTCAGCAGAAGCATTTATTATAGCGGCCAACCGCTCCCGTGCCCTTTCAAGCTCACCAAAAGCAGCACGTCCACAGCTGTGCAGTGAAGAAGGGTTGCCCCAAAAACGCTGATTGGCTTCATTTATTACCTCTCCTACTTCCGGATCCAGAGGTGTTGTTGAATTATGGTCAAAGTAGATCATACATTTTCCAAACTCTTTTGTTTTTCAAGATTTTTAGAAAAATACCTTCCAATTACCGGGGAATATAAAACAGTGCAGGCGTGACATTTACCTTAACTCCGGCAATGATTCTCTCAAGCTGGCTACCGACTTCTCCTTATCCTTGGTTTCAAGCATGACATCAAAATCCAGATCCTTGATCTCAGAATAGAACCTTTTGAACTCGTTAACATCTATGCCTACCGAGTGCGCCCCCCTGCTTTTATCCGGGTCCTGATTTGAATAATGTATCTTTTGCCTGCCATCTCCGGTCCAGGTTTCGGCGAATTGCAAAATAATATCCCGCAGAGAGTCATCGGTTTTTTCGGGAAATATTTGGTGATGGAAAACATCAAATACTCCGCGCAATTCAACGCGATTACAGACTTCAAGAATTTCCCCTGCACTGTAGTTTCGTTCATCATTTTCAAGCACCAGGCGCGAGCGAATCTCAGCCGGAAGGTCAACAATCCTTTCAATCAAAAGGGCTTTGGACTTTTCCTTATCCCCATATACCCCTCCGCCATGAAGAACCAGGACATGGTTACAGTCAAGCCCCATACATTCCAGTACCGAAGTATGATACTGAAGATCAAGGAGGGTATTTTTATAGGTAGTCTCATTTGGGGTATTTAGAACAGTATATTGCCCCGGATGCATCGAAACACGCATACCGTTTTCTTTCACAAATGTACCAATATCCTCCAGCTCCTTTTTTAAAACAGCTTTCCAGGCACCTGAATTAACAGGGTGCGAACCCAGGGGTATAAGCCCCGAAGAGATACGAAACACCATTATCCCTCTTTTCAAATTCCACTGAAGAATGTTCATCAGGGCAGAGATATTTTTACCCGATACTTCAATCATACGCTCTTCGGTGTAATTTGCGAGCCTGAAGCTCCTGCTTGAAGTAGGAAGTGAAGTGTTAATGCATGCGTAGCCAAGTCTGATCATACAAATTTCTTTTCTTCGTGTTTAAGTATCTTATCACATTGCGGGTCATCACCATAGACTGTACCACTATGGGATAATGCCTGAGCCCTGCACCCCATACAATCCAGTAGTGCACAATCGCCACACCCGCCCTTAGTGAGCTTTGGCATAAGCCTCAAAGGTGAATATTTGCTCAAATCTTTTAACACCTTTGGAAACGAGTCAGAGGGAAGTACACCAACCGGAATGGGAAGACGCCTGCAGGGATAGACTGTGCCATCGGGCATAAGTGCCATGCTCTGAGGACCAAGGTTACATAAAGCTGCACCAATTTCACCACCAATATTTTCTGTTTCCTGTGTATCTATGAAAAAGGCTCTGTAGGGTAGCAGTTCTTCAGGAGAGATACCTAAATCGTTTTCAGATATAATGGTCTTCCTGATCTCCAACCAATGATTAGCATTCAGAATCCCATCGGCTATATGTAAGCCATTACCAAGAGGTACAAATCTTTCGAATATTACCCCTTTTACTCCCTTTTGGCGTGCCAGTTGCAATAAACCGGACACAGAATTCCAGTTCCAGGCTCCCAGGGTAACCATAAGAACTACTTGTAACCCAGCACTTTGAAGCAGTTCTATAGAATTAAGAACTGCTTCAAAGTGCCCCTTACCTCTGATTGAATCATTAATCGATGAGTCATGAGATTCAAGAGATATTTTAATTGCGGATAGTGCACCATTCTTTTTTAACTCTCTTAAAATCGCCTCATCTATCTCTAAAGCATTGGTGATCAGGTTGAGTTCTTTAAGATTATTATAAGTGGCAAGATGGCGGAGCAGGGGGAAAAGGTCTCTATGAAGCAAAGGCTCTCCCCCGGTAACATTAACCGTTACCGGAATGTTACGTAAGGACAAAAATATCCGGTCTGCGATTCTTTTTAAGTGATGGAGTTCAAAGTCACTGCTATTACTAAACTTATCCTGATAACAATGTCTGCAACGCTGATTACAACTGTTTGTAATATGCCACTGAAATCCAAACTCTTCTATATCCGGCATTACAATTTCTGAACCCATACCTACTTAAATATCCTGATCACGATTAGTTTCTGGTTCACTTAATTACGATAAGCAGAAAAAAGTATTGGTTACTGGGTTAAGAAGTTGTAATCGCAACTACTTTTTAAAGGCTTTTCACAACCCAGCCGTTTTCAGCAAGGATAGAGATGATACTATCTTCACCCAAAAAATGTCCCGCACCCACAACTACGAAATAAACCCCTTTATTCTGAGCCAGTTCAGAGATTCTCCTGGCCATGGCATGATTTCTTTTTTTAAACATCTCCTCATATATTTGTTCATACCCTGGTATATGTTCAGAGTAATCTTTAAGGACAATGCTTGCAAGTGAAACGCTGTCACCACAAGCCCAGGCAGTGGAGAGAGCCTGCATCTGCTGCTTAGCCGATTCACCTGAGAGTATGGTATAGGATAGGAAATCTTCCCCATCAAGCATACTCAAAAGTTTCATCTGATATTCTGCACTTTCCAGCTCAAGGATCTCTTTGTCATCACTTTTTCTAAAGAAGTAGCTTTCAACTCCCATTTCAGGACTATAACCAAGAGACTGTATCTGAAGAACACTTAGTGTCACAGCCATCATCCAGGGCCTGAAGTGCAGAAACGGGGCAATCGGAACTCCCATCGCGCTAAGGGTTTCTTCGAGTTGGTTATATACTTCTGGTGATAGTTTTTGTTCAAGAGTTTCTCCCTCACTCAGATAACCAGCCTTCATAAGCTCAGCCATCTCAGAGCCAATCCCCTCCTTTTGGGAGTTAATCTCTACTACAAGGTACTGCGATTTTTCAAAAGCCTGGTTGATTTCATCAGAAAAAGGATAAAAAGCAGGAATCCCAAAGTGGATAGAACCAAACATATAAACAGTGGAACTATCCCCATCTATTCTCCAGAGTTTCTGCCTGGCCCCCTCTTCACATAAACTTCCCTTAGCAGGTGAAGGTGTTATATCTTCCTGAGCAGTGCTGTCTTTAGTTTTCGTATCAATTGAAGAAGGATCTGTTTTAAGAACCGGACTACAAGAAAGCAAAAAGAGTGTTACAATTAAAATCAAAGATATATTCACTGTTTACCCCATTTGGTTGTTTTATGGATATCTATAAAAAATTACTACCTGGCTGTGTGCCTGATGGTATTTTTTTAACTCATTTTTACAGGAGAATCAGAAAAAATGTTTTTTAAAGATGTAATTCAATTAGAACAGGCGCTTGAAAAAGATCTTCTACCACCAATCGAAACATTTCCCTGCCCCTACGATTCATCAGCTACAAAAAGTGGTGTGATAAGAATCGTTTTTCCGGAATTCACCTGTGTATGTCCCAAAACCGGTTATCCTGACTTTGCTGCTATCACACTATACTATTTACCAGACAAGCTCTGTCTTGAGCTCAAAGCCTGGAAACTTTATCTTAATTCATTCAGGATGGTTGGTACATTTCACGAAACAGTTACACACCATCTGTTTGAAACGCTCAAAACAACGCTTTTACCCAAATGGTTACTGGTCACAGGTGATTTTTTGCCACGGGGCAATGTAGATACAACTGTTGTATTTGAAACATTGGGAGAAAGGCCCGCTGGTGCGGACCTTATTATCAAACCTTTAAGTCCACACTGCAGGGAGATGAACTGACCTTTCAGAGAATAAACTCTGTAAGGGAGTAAGGATCAGAAGAATTGTGTTTCTGTAACACCCATGTCTCTGAGACATTTAAGGGTTGATTCTGCAACAGTTTCAATCTCTTCTTTTGTAATTTCCGAAAATATGGAAAAGCGTGCAAGAGAAGTATCTTTTGGCGTTGCAGGGTAGAGAAATACTGAAAACAGTACCCCCATCTCCTTTAGTCTTCCGTAGAGATCTATGGCAGGGTCTTCCCCTTTAAACATCAAAGAGACTATCTGACAAGCACTTGGTCCGGTACTTATGCCGTTATTATTGAACAACTCTCTTAAGTAAGCGGCCATTCTTTGGGTATGGGCAGCTCTTTGAGGTTCTCTCATGAGAATATCGAGAGCTTTCCAGTTCCCGGCAGAAGTAGGTGGCGCAACATTAGTACTAAATATTACCGATCGGGCTCTATACATAAGGTATTCGGCTGTGTGGGGATCAGTGACTACAAATCCACCATTACCGCCCAAAGCTTTAGCAATGGAAACAGTTCGTAGATGCACTCTATCCTGTACATCTTCATCAACCGCGCATCCCCCACCATTTTCCCCAATCATTCCAAATGAGTGAGCTTCATCCACCACAAGCAAACACTTGAATTCTTCTGCGATATCTGCATAGGCGCTTACGTTTGCAACTGCGCCATGAGTACTGTAATAGCCGTCGATTACAATGACCCCCGGCCCAAAGACTTTAACCATTTTGCGCATGGACTGAGCACAATTATGCTTTACAGGAATAAGCTTACCACCAGAAAAGCGAGCACCATCCCAAAGGGAAGCATGAGCATTGACGTCAAGATACACAGGGGTTTCGGGCCTGACAATAGCCTCCATCATTCCCACATTTGCCGTCCAGCCACATGTAGTCAGCAAAACACACTCAGGCCCCTGAACTTTACTGGCTTTTGCGATTGCCTCTTTCAGTTTCAGGTGGTATCCATGCTCACCACCATATACCACCGATGCCATTACCCCATAGCCAACATCAGTTGTGGCCTTAACTCTCTCCTCAATGACTTCAGGATGTTGCGAGAGTCTCAGGTAATCGTTATGATGACAGGAGATATAGCCGGTCGTATCTGAAGGCTGATCGAAAGGATGCAACCGCCATGATTTAATTCTATCAAGCAAAGGTTTTTTATGTTCTTCAAACCAGGTAGGAGTAACTGTTTTTTGCATGCAAATTTCCTTATTTTTAATCTACGAAATTAAACTGTTTAGGAATTTTAAAAGCAGCGTAGTTTTTATTACACCAGTTTCGTATCTCTTCTTCAGGATTATCCAATTTATCGTTAAGTGAAATATCAGCAGTCACTGTATCACCCATTATTCTGGACTCACCACTGTAGACTTTCGCATTTTCAACGAAAGGACACATCTTCAAAAAACGCTCAACTTCAGCAGGATACACATTTTTCCCACCAACATTAAGCATTCTCTTTTTTAAACCAGTCAGGGTCAGAAAACCATCAGCATCCTGTATTCCCAAATCACCAGTATGGAGCCAACCGTCTCTTAAAGTAGTACGGGTCTGCTCAGGGTGTTTGTAATAGCCTTTCATTACGTTTTTCCCTTTTACACAAACCTCTCCTTCAGTCCCGACAGGAACTTTATTACCTTGCTCATCGAGAATGGCTATCTCACAGTGCAGTGATGGCCTCCCTACTCTCCCAATCTTTATTTCATCTCCCAAACGCATGGCAGAACAGACTGGTGCAGCTTCAGTTAAACCATATCCTTCATGTAGTGGTATACCGGTCTTTTTCAGAAAAGAGTTAAAGATAGCCTCAGGAAGCTTTGCCCCCCCGGAGACACAAAACTTTATACTTTTTAAATAATCAGCACTTTTGGGTACTGCGCTAAAGAGATAATAAAGAACCGGAATTGAATAAAGATGTGTTACATTACATTCCTTAATTATTTCAAGATAGCCTTTTACACGTCTAAGATCTGAGATATCCACCACCACAATAGAGGCTCCACTTACAATTGGCGCTAATAAGCCTGTTTGAAGAGCAAAGAGATGGTGATACGGTAAAAGAACGCAGCTTATACTCGAAGGGCTAAAAGATGAAGCTTCAGCTGATGCAAGTGCATTATAGTAGAGGTTTTCAGCGGTAAGCATTACCCCTTTTGCATACCCATCTTCAGCAGCGGTATAAACTACCGTACAGACGTCTTTTAATTGTTCACGCTGACTATCTTCTATGGAAAGATCCGTAAACTCAACCTCGGTATCGGTATTGAATTCAGAAGTCGATGAGTCAATTCTAATAATTATTCCAGGTGCAGTATCTTCTTTCAGTTCAGCTATTTCAATTGTTCTTAAAGCCGGATCGAGTAGAACGGCTACTCTGCCCGAACGAATAACAGCCAAATAAGCAATGAGGGTCTTTATATTATTTTCGGCAAACAAATAGACAAAAGGAGTTTTGTTTGAGGATCTGTTATCCAGAATTCGCTGAAAATCCTCTACCTGTCTACGTACCTCTTCCGGTTCGTACCAACGTTCATTGAAAAAGATACGCGGATATAGCTTATCATTGAAAATAGAGTTCAAGAAAAAAGCTCCTTGTGATCAAAATTTAGTAGCTGGTTTATTTAGGCGCTTTTTCAATCATTGAAAACATTTGATCAAGAGTATCCGCAGTGAGAATATCAGGAGGGATTTCAATCTGCAGGTCATCAACAAGAGCAGCATACAGTTCAACAAACTTCATTGAATCAATATCTACCTGTTCGCGGAAGGATTTTTCGGGATCAATACTACTTAAATCAACCCCAATTTCCTTTTTAACAATTCCAACAACCTTTTCCCTAAGGTCCATAAGTCATTATCTCCCAGAACTTTAACTTATTTAAAACAGTAAATCCATTATATATACTTTTTTTAAAATCATAAGTACAATATAATTGATTATATTTTATAAGAAATTATTTTGTTACAACAACGTTTTATTTTACAGGTTTAATTTTTTTAACCTAATGATTTTAGACTAACTTAAATTATACACTTTAAGTGAAAAAAAGTATATAATTAAATTTTTGGAAATTATCCTCAAAAAAATTTTGGAGTATTTATGCAAACAGAACAGATTCTCGAAATATTAAAATCTTCGGTCAGCCAGGTCAAAGAAAGTAATGAGGAGATAAAGGGATTTGATGAGCACACAGATTTAAATACCTCTCTTACCGATTTTGGATTTGACATAGTGTCGCTGGCTGAATTGCAAAGGGATCTTGAAATACGCCTGGACGGTCGTAAACTGCATATGGAAAGTCTTCTTGTTCCAGAAACTTTTAACACACTATCTCTTATAGACATACTTAATCACCTCAAAACACAACTGGCCACTCCTGTTAAAAATCCTATTGTGGTATACGTAGATGATGAAGAGGAAAACTTATTCATTTTTAAACGTAAATTCAACAAAGATCTAAACCTAAAGCTCTTTAATGATCCTAAGGAAGCATTGCAGTTCGTCTCCTCTAATCCAGATGTAGCCGTGGTTATTACCGATGAAGTAATGCCTGGAATGACCGGAAACCAGCTCTGCGATGCCATAAAAAAAATAAAGCCCTATATGAAATTTCTGCTTATTACAGGGAACCCTGAAAATGATAACAACCTGATGTATAAATCACTAAGAGGTAATCGCTTTTATGATTTTATTCAGAAACCCGTTGATTTTGACAAAAATCGGGATAAGTACTTAAATATTATTCGTAACCTTATGGAATAAAATTTTAAGCACCAATCTTTTCTGGTAAGAGTTCTTCTGAGAACTTTATCACAAAATGTGATCCTATACCCTTTTTTGAGGTAACGGATATGGCACCACCAAACTGACGAACAATCTCAGCAGAGATGGCAAGGCCAAGCCCTGTACTTTTTCCTGCAGGCTTGGTGGTAAAAAAGGGATCAAAGATTTTTTTCTGTATCTCTTCTGGTATGCCAGGTCCGTTATCTTTAAAATGGAGCGTAAGACCATTAGGCGAGTGTCTTTCCCCAAATATTTCTATTTTTCCTTCTCCATTCATCGCGTCAATTGCGTTGTTTATTAAATTAATAAAGACCTGGTCCATTCTGTTGGGGTTGATGTTCCACCTCAATTTGCAGGACTGGTCTAACGTAATCTCCACCCCTGCTTTGTTTTTTTGGGGAATCATGCTTATTACATTATCTAAAAGGGAATAGAAATCAGCCTCGAGTATCTCATCTGAATTTGAAGCGCTGGTAAATACCCCAAGGCTATTTGCAATCGATAAACTTTTACCAAGCGCCTTTTCTATTCGGGAGAAAATAAAAGACATATCCTCTAAGTGACTATCCAGATCCTGCTCAGTGGCAATGTCTTTTATCTCTTCTAAACCATCTTCGTTTTTTATATTTTCGAGTGAAAACTCATAAACTTTCTGCAGTCCTTTGAGATCTGTTTTTAAATCCGGAACAATGTTTACCAGAAAATTTAAAGAATCATTTATCTGATGAATAACACCGGCTGCCATTCTTCCAAGTGATGAAAGTTTTTCACTTTGAATGATCATCTCTCTTGCTTTAAGTAGCTCCTCGTGAGTTCTGATTAACTCTTTGGTTCTATTCTCTATTTTTGTTTCCATCTCAGAGAATAGTTCTATTTTCATTAATGTATCACCCGCAAAAGAGGAGATAGAGTTTACAAGCAACTCATCATTTTCATTTAAACTTTTCACATTTTCAAGAATTTTATCTTTTTCATCCAGAAGCATAATGTCCTGTTGTGCCAAGGCAGCGTAGGTGGTGTTTGATATCGAATCGACCAGTTGAATGTCAGATTCACCTATACCCTGACCCTTGTGGTACTCAGCGGTAAGTATTCCTATTGTTTTACCACCGTGAACCAATGGGCTGATGACTGCTGAGGAAAGAGTACTTTCAAGAAAAATTTCTGTTGTATCTTCCATGTTTTCACAAATTATCTGTGTTTTATTTTCGCTATCTTCATTAAAACACTTTGTCAGGTATTTACGTAATACTTTGTTATACTTATCTCTTTGGTCCAGCCTTGCTTTTTGATCACCATAAAAGCCTACACAAACAAGTTTTTTTAATTCATGATCAAACATCCAAAACTGACTTAAGTCGTACCGGAAAGATTTTACTAAAGTTTTAGTTACACTGCTGTAGATATCTTCTTTTTTAGTTTTATTGGAAAGCTCAAGAGCAAGCTCATGTATTGAATGAAGCGTCTGGTTCTGGGCTCTGGCCTTCTCAGCAGTATTCTCTATCAAAGCTGTTTTTTCTCTGGTTTTTTCTATTATAAAACTGTAATTGCTTTTTTTGTGATAAACATAGGCCACCAAAAATAAAACGAGAAACAGATAGGATGCGTAAAAATAGGTGGCACATTCAAACACGAATAAACCGACAACTAAAAAGTACACAGCAATTGCTGCCATAAAAAAACTGAACAGTTTTATATGTTTACCAACTTTTTTCAAGATCTAAACCTCTTTTTATTATAACCCTCTATCATCTGCCCCTGGCATAATAATAGTAAAAACAGTACCGGATTTGTTCCCGGATTCAAATACTATTTCCCCACCATATTTCTTAATCAGTTCTTTAGCCACAGTCAGCCCCAGGCCGGTATGCAGATGTGTATCTTTTGTAGTAAAAAACGGACGAAAAATTGATTTTTCATGTTCAAAAGAAATACCTTTACCCCAGTCCCGAACGGATACTACTATTTTTCCGGCACTCCTTTGAGCCTCAACCCTAATATTTTTATTGTTATTACAAGCCTCGATTGCATTATTTAGTAAGTTCAATAAAATTTGCTGAAATTCTACACGATTAATCCTAAGCTCAATTTCATCAGGTACTTCAACAACAACATTAACTGTCGATAAATATTTGGCTGGTATAAGCTCAATAGCATCATTAATCACACTTTTTAGATTCAGTAACGTATCGGAATCGTTGCCACTTGTTCTGGCAAAAACTTTTAAACTATTGGCAGTTTTTCTTGCTTTACTAAGTGCCTTATCTACATAGTTAAACACTTCATCAACTTCGTCCAAATGTGTATCAAGCTGATATTCTTCCATCAAATGTTCAAAATTTTGCTTTGTTGTATTATCTAAATTGTTCTGGGCTACCGTTGCGACTTTTTTAAGTGTGAGAAAATCGCCTCTAAGCTCAGGTACAATATTAAAAAGAAAATTCAAAGGGTTATTGATTTCATGAGCAATACCTGCAGCCATCTGCCCAATAGCTGAAAGCTTTTCATTCTGAATTGTCATCTCACGAGTAAAAATGACCTGCTCCTGGCGACGCTTAATTTCCCGGTCTCTTTTTCTTATCTTCTCTTCCATGCTTTCATACAACAGCGCTTTGTGAAGCGAATTTGAAACAATATGGGTCATGGTTTCAAAAAGGATCTTGTCTGTGTAGCTAACCTTTTTACCGTTTTTGTTTATCCCAACAAGCATCCCAAACACTTTCTGGTGATCTGAAAGGGGGATAATTATCGCAGAAGAGATCTTCATTGAAGAGAAGAGTTGCTTGGACTGCATGGTAAAACCGGCGGTCACTTTTTTAAGATCATTAATCAAAAGCGTTTCTTTGTTCTTTAACACCCTCACGATAAAACCATCAGGGTGTTTTAGCCCCTCGGTCACTGAATACTCTGTGGAAAGGATCTCCTCCCGAACTTTTCCCTCATACCCCGCAACCCCGGAACAAAAAAACCGATCTCCCTCTTTCAGCCAAATTTGGGAGGAATCATAGGTGAAGTTATCCACAAGTACTTTGGTAACATGACTTGAAATTGGTTCGCAATGCACTTCCCTGTTTAACTTTACCGTAAGATCATGAAGATATTTGGTGCGCTTGCTATCCTGTTTTAGCTCTTCACTCTGCGTCTCTATTGAGTGCTCTGCATTTTTTAGCCATTTGATTCCTTCAGCAAAACGCCTCCGCGTATAAATAACATAAAAAAGCATGCTGAAAACAGGTGACGAAGCCGCCAAAAGAGCCAAAACCGATGTGCCGTTTAATAAATACCCTATCCCTGAGATAATGCCGGCACCCAATGTGGCCACTGAAGCTTTAAAGAACCACTGAAACCACGTTTGGGGAATTGTGACAATGTACTCACAATTTGAATCACCTCTGAATGCACATTTTGGATGTTCAACTTTGGCATACGGGAGTTTAAAGATCGTTGGAACTGCCTCATAAGAACCCTGACGGTTTCGGCAGGCTGAGAAGGGTTCCCGATAGTTATCAGCAAATGAGATCCGGATATGAAATTTATGAGGACCAAGACGAGTGGTTTTAACCCGGGTAGTTTTCACCACCTTCTGCTCCACTCGCTCCAAATTATTAAAAATAAGGCTGGGGGACGCAAACGTGGTTGTCATTATCGCCTGAAGCGGATTCATGTACTTTAATACATTGCGGCCCATTGTATAAGGAAAATCATTGTCCCCGGTATACTTTTTTGCACTCTCAAAGAGAATGTCGGTGGTCTCAATGGGCATAAACCCGTTAGGATCATCAAAAAAGAGGCGATCAAGATCAATATCGGTGAGTATTCGGTCGGTGACCTCCGGACCATAGCGATCGTCCAGGTAACGCAATACCGGTTGAACCATACCCTTTACAACATTTTTTTTCTCTGTACGTTCTTGAATCTCGGTGTTACTGTGAGACATTACTGTATTCCATTGTGTATTACCTGATAAGTAAAAAACTAATATAGTATGTGGAGATGTTAAAATTATACTCTCTTTTACTGCTTTTTTTTCCGGGGAACAAATTTTGCTCCTATACCTTTTACTCTGAATTAAAATTAAACACAGTTTAAGTGCACGGGTGAGCCAGATGAAACAAAAAAAAATTACGCGAACACAATTGGTTTCAGGATTATTGTTACTGTTTATCGGTAACTGTTCTTTCAATAACTCTGAAAATGCAAACCAGAATACCGTTACCGTAACCGACATCGCTACAGGGCTTGAAATCCCCTGGGCTATAGACTTTTTACCAGATGGTTCGATGATTTTTACCCAAAGACCTGGTGAGGTGAAGCTCCAAAGAGATAACACAACAGAGTTAATTGGGCAAATAGATGTTATTCACCAGGGAGAAGCCGGGCTTCTGGGCGTAGCCGTAGATCCTGATTTTAATGAAAACAATTACATCTACCTTTACTACACCTACCAGCAGCAAGCTATGTTTAATCGTATATCACGTTTTACTCTAAATGGCTCTCTCAGTGATGAATTCATTGTATTAGACAGTATCGATGGCGCCAATATTCATAATGGCGGACGAATCAAGTTTGGCCCTGATGGCTTACTTTATGCAACTACCGGCGATGCAAACGATCCATCTCTTTCGGCAGATACCAATAGCCTTGCAGGAAAAATCCTTCGTATGGAAAAGGACGGTTCTGTACCCGGTGATAATCCGTTTGGCAATTACGTTTATGCTTTAGGGCTTAGAAACCCTCAGGGGCTGGCCTGGAGAGACGATACGCTGTACGCTTCAAGTCACGGCCCGGTAAGAAGAGATGAACTTCACAGAATCGAGAGGGGAATGGATTATGGGTGGCCCGAACCGTGTGATCAAACAGGTCTTGCATTCAGATGTTATACTGAGTTTACACTTGCTCCGTCAGGAATCGCTATCTATGAAAACATGTTACTGGTAACCGGTTTGCGTGGTAATCAACTACGAAGGGTAGATTTGCAGTCAGACCAGGAATTTGAACATTTAACAGAGCTGGGACGATTACGGGAGGTGGTATTGTATGAGGGGTATCTCTATATAGCTACGAGTAATCGTGATGGACGAGGTACACCACAACCAAATGATGACAGAATAGTTAAAGTTGATCCAAATGCTTTAATACACAACTAAAAAATGATCCACATTTGTATTTTGAGGTATAGTTATGAAATATTGTAATATTCTTATACTAAGTTTCTGCTTATTCACCCTAATTAGCTGCAATACAAATGATACAGAAACAGAACAACTGTCAGAAAACGACACCGTCCAATATGCGGTAACAATTGAAATGACCGATGTAACGTTTGAGCCCGATCATGTGACTATAATCGAAGGTGAAACCGTGCGATGGATAAATACTTCTCAGGTTACACATACTGTAACTGCAGATTCAGGCCTGGCAGTAGATAACAGTAATGTAATTCTCCCCCGGGGAGCAGAACCAATAAACTCAGGTTCATTGGCTCCGGGGGAAATATTTGATTATCGATTTGATGTGCCTGGCCTGTACCGTTATTTTTGCGTTCCCCATGAGGCAGCAGAAATGGTTGGTGAAGTGTTGGTTGAAACGCAAAACTAACCATTACCCCAAAGTATCAAAGTACAGGGATCAGCAGCATGTTAATTTTTGTTTACCTTGCTTACATCTAAAGAAAATGGACGACTGAGCCTACCACTTTCCAACATAAAAGATTTTCTTCTAAAGTGTGATAGAAAAAAGAGCTCAGTAGCGAATTGTTTTCTTCCGTAGTTAGCGTATACTTTTTGTTGCTTCCAAAAATCCATTGTTAAAATATTCCATCCACAGGTATCCTGAGGATAGTATGCAAATAACCCTGGTGATTTAAACAATAAGTTTTTTAAGTATAGATTGTGCAGTCCTTTGTTTTCTCGACTACAGGTTATCAGTGCATACCGGTAATTTTTTAATAAAAATTTACCGATTATAGACGCCAAAAGCAAAAAAGAAGTTTCAACGTCAGCTTTTTTTGACAGAATATATGGTGTCTTCTTTAATCTATACACTTCACATATTTTATGGTTTGTATTAGCACCAATAAGTTTTCTTTTACAGAAATCGTTTGCATCAAACTTTCCAAAATCATTTCCATCTTTATCCTTCATAACAGCATGCTCAATGGGCAATGATTTTGGTTTTGTATAAGCGATTACCATTACACTGCCAAGTACATTCTCTTGCTTATCGGTTACAAGATGCAGGTAAGAATTATTGAAATACTGGGTATCACACTCATATTCCTTTTTTAAAAAAGTGTTATTCTCGTCGTAGTAGTAAAATTTCCTGAATTTTTCCAACACACTTTCATCAATGTCATTCATATTGTATTCTTTTAACCTAAGGTCGTTTTCTGATTTAAATGCCATTCCGGAGTACACGTTTGGCCTTGACATAAAAGATAGTAGGTAGCATAACAAACTGCCGTATTTAGACATTATTCCTGAAGGTAGTTGGCTTGAAACAATTTTTGCGGTAGACATTTTCATAATCTGCTCTCCTTTTTTTGAGTATATTGGTAGGCGACTTAAAGGCAGACTGTTCTGCCTGTTTTTCTTGTCTCTTAGCACAGTTATTGTCTTTATTTACAAAGTAATTTTGAACATAGTAACTGTTTTGCTACCAGAATAAACTTATTACATTTAAGAGCAGTTTTACAAATGAATTTTTAATATTTCTCAATACTATATCTAATTTTTATTATGCCATTTTGGGATAGAAACATCAAGGCTTTTATAGCAAAAAAAAACTATTTTGAATTAAATTTTATTTACAGTGCATTAACTGCATCAATCAAAGCTCTAGATGTAAAAGGCTTAAGAAGAATATTTTCATTTTGGTGGGGATGTATTGAAGGAGGAGTAAAACCAGAGATAAAAAGTACCTTCACATTATTTATTTGTTTCATTTTACGTACAAGATCAAATCCATTGATATTATTCATGACTATATCACTTATAACTAGTTGTATACGATCATGATAGTTTGAATACCAGTTAAGCGCATCCTTTGGACAAGTAAACCCTACAATTTTATATCCATAAGAGCAAAGTATTTCCCGACAAAAACCAACCATTAAATCATCATTATCAACAACTAGTACCTCCCCGTTTTCAGGTGCTATACGCCTATGTGCAACAGGTAGAAATTGCGAAGATTCCAGATGCCTTCTAATGTTACTTAAGGGTAAATTTATAATAAAAATTGTTCCCTCTCCCGGCTTTGAGTCCACAAGTATTTCTCCGTGATGTGACTTAACTATCCCATACACCACTGAAAGCCCTAAACCGGTTCCTTTTCCTTTTTCCTTAGTTGAGAAAAAAGGATCAAATATCTTGGAAATATGCTCTGGAGAAATCCCACTACCAGTATCTTCTACTTCAATGCGTACACGAGCGTCGTTTAACTTTTTTGACCTAAGCGTAATGCTACCACCACTTTTTCCCATTGCATCACTTGCATTCAAACATAGGTTCAATAAACATTGGTGAATTTTCCCACTATCACCATATATCTTGCAATCGTAATTTGTACAGTCTATTTTCACTTTTACCGCTTTAGGTAATAGAGGTAAAACAAGCAGCCCGACTTCCTTAATAGTATTATTAACCGAAAACTCCTTGTTTTTTACTATCTCTCCCCTACTGAATGTAAGAAGATTTCGAATCAAAGAAGCGGCCTTTTCTGAAGCATCTCCTATCACCGCTGCATAATTTTTTATCTTTTCCTCTGAAGAACGGTCCTGGATCATACGTCCATACCCTACTATTGACACAAGTAAATTATTAAAATCGTGAGCAAGTCCTCCTGCCATCTTCCCCAGCAAATCCATTCTCTGGGTGCGCAGAAGTTGTTCATTGAGACGCCTTGTTTCTGTAATATCTACACCGATTCCGGCAATCCCGGCTATCGTTTCAGTATCATCAAGGATCGGGTATGTATTAAGTGTAATAGCCTTCCAATCACCGTTTTTTGCTTTAAAATGCACTTCCTGAATTTCAGACTTTACACTTTTTTTGATAACAAGTTCAGAAAAATCTATTTGAGAGTCAGGGCCAAGCAACTCCTTACAGTGCATTCCTCTTAATTCTTCTTCACTATATCCCGATTGAATCACCATGGCTCTGTTTGCATATATAAAAAATCCCTCTAAATCGATTCCTATGATTATTGCAGGGGAGTTTTCATAAAGAGAACGATACCTGTTTTCAACCATATATAACCGACGTTCAATTTTTACCTGATCATTTATATCTTTCACTGTACAAAGATAACCGGGTGAACGATGTTTACTTTTTACCCAAACTATATTCAATCTTACAAATTGTTTCTCATTTCTACTGTTTATGAGAGTAAGTTGTCTTGAGTAACTGTTTTTTTCATCACATCGGGTATGTAATAGGTAATCATAAAGCCCGCCCGCCTCCTTTTCTGGAAATAAGGAGAATATATTCTTTGTATACAGTTCTTCAGAAGAATATTCGCATATACTACAAAAAGCCTTATTAGCAAATGTAATAACACCCTGGGAATTCAGCCATACAATACCCTCACCCATATTATTCATTATATGAAAATAAAAATCTTTCAATGCAAGGTTCTCTGAATACTGCTTCTGAAGATTGCTATGATTTTTCTCAAGGTGTCTGATGATTTCATTCTTTTCTTTATAACCTGGTATTACTATTTCATTAATCTTTTGTAATAATCCTTTGCCTTTTTTCCAGGATATTTGATAGGTACAGCTTTTCGCACTACCCTTAGCAGCACATTCAAGTTCAACAAGCTCTACATTTCTGCATCCCTTTATTTCCAATGTTTTTACAGTAAAGCCCTTATTAAACTCACAAATTTCATAGGCATACTTATCTTTCTTTAAAGGTATGTAACTAACTTCCGCCATACCCTCACTTAGCAAGTTAACCCTGACTTCAATATTTTTGTTAGTGTATTTTTTAACATACTTTGGAACAACTTTTATAATAGTAGCAAGAGGAGCAATTTTTAAGAATAAATATAGAAATGAATTAACTTCTCTTTGTAATATCTCTTTGCCCAGTCTGAAGAATATATCATCACCACCACCAAAAGCCTCTGCTGCATTTTTAAAAAGCTTTACCCAGGTATCGGTAGTGATCCACTCAAACTGGTTTTCAAGTATCTCCCTCGAAACACTAACATCTTTAAGGAGCTCATGATCCACTCCCTTCTCGCGCGCGTAATTTAGCAGCTCTGAAGTACTAATACAGGATATCTCGCGTGTTTCATCCATTTACTTCTATGCCCTCTTTCTTAATACTGTGATGTGATGTAAGCGGTATCGTTTTGCGCTTTGTGTATGAAGCAATTAGTTGCCCATACATTACTTCATACATATACCCCAAAAATACTGCAAGCGAAAATCTGGCGGGCTTATAACTAAAGCGTACTAGTACTTGAATTAAATAATACCAATACGAAATAGCATACCTTCTCTTAAACCCTTGCAGCATAATTCCCCTTATTACTCGTCTGTAATCCTGATTTGCCCGTACAGTACCAGTCATCCTTTTCGCAACATATTCATCATTCCATTCACTAATCCATCTTATACAGCGTGCAAAATACTTTGAAGGCTGATATATTTCCCTTAGGAGGCGTAGTTGCATCTGCTCATTTAGCTTATGGTCATCATTTCCATGCAATGAGGTGTCAACGAATACTACCGGAATAGATGTGTTTTTAATTAATTGGGCAAAGAAATCAACATCTCTTACCTTAATATGCGATTCGATTGTTACCTTGCCGAATACACCGATCCCTTGTTTTCGAAAAAAATCCACCTTGCTACATATTTTTTGTACTTCATCTCTGCTTTGAGCACCAAATGTTGTTTGATGACATCGATTAAGGGGTAAGAGCATGATACTAATTCCAGCATCTGCCATTTTTTTAAAGACCCCTGTTAACTCATCGTGAGCACTGGATAGTGTACCGTGGAAAAAGAAGTCAAATGGAAATGAATTTTTACACTGCCAATCGTGAATATACTCTAACAGTAATATAAATTGCTCTCTTCGCTCGTTATTTTCCTTAACATCACCTATAAGATCATCATCAGTTAGATATATGCTTTTAAACCCACCACTTAAGGAATAGAGAATATCAAGCTCAGAAACAATTTGCTTTAAAGGTTTTCTACGATAATTTCTTCCTTGCCCCTTGGATAGTTTAAGTGAGAGGCTAAAGTATAATCGCGGCTCAACCAAATCATACCTGGGGACCATAAATTGGTAAGTTTCATTACAGGGAATAGTTTCATAAGTTTGTTTTAGATTACCAGAAACCATGTCTTCAGTAATTTCTTCAGCTACAGTTTTTTCCCTGCACGTTTTACTCATCTCTCCGAAATCACCTTTTACCATGGTAATGTGGTCTAATCCTTGGCAAACTAAAGCTGATAGAGCTTCCCCAAACACTATTACTTTAGCATTTGCTCTGGTGATATCGGTATTTTTTAACAATGAATCAATCTGAAGGTTATCTGCAGCTACCAGTACATAATCAGCCCAACCGATGTCCTTTTCAGAAAGCTGCTCAAATTGCATATCCAAAAGTCTTAGTTCCCAATGCTCCGGAAAATGGGCAGCAGCACTAATAAGAGGAAGCGGAAAGAACTGCCCCTTATCACCAAAGATATCCAACAGAGGTTTGTAGCTAAAAAGAGACTGATCGATTTGGGGCCAAATAAGTAGTAGTTTCATGTTAAAGAGCACCCTTAGTTAAGAATCAGAAGCAAGACAGTATCGGCTGCATTTTGAAAAGGTAGTTTTGACAAGAGCATACAAGTAAATGTACCTATAAATAATCATATATTAGGAACTACCAATTTGCAAGTCACTGTTTTTTTTATTTTTATTTATCTGACCAGCTATCAGATTACCTTCAATATAATTGATAAAAATGGCTATATTTTTGCTAGTTTATGTTTTAATCATATTTGTTTAGTGCGATCTTATTAGAAAATAATACAATACAACAAGTTTTTCTCCCCTTGTATGATTATAACTAAACAGAGGAAAAAATGAAAAATACCACCCTGTTATCAGCGCTCATTTCTTTCCTTTTTTTCTACTCATGTGCAGTAGTTTCCCTTACTGGTAGGCGTCAGCTTCAGCTCATTCCACGATCACAGATGTTAGAACTAAGTAATCAGGCCTATAATGAATACGTTGCCGAACATCAGGTTATAACTGGCACAGAAGAAGCGTTAATGGTACAAAGGGTAGGAACAAATATAAGATCAGCTGTTGAGAGTTATTTTCAAGAACAGAATAACGATGATATAATAGGAGATTTTCAGTGGGAATTTACTCTATTTCAGGACACTACAATAAACGCCTGGGCGATGCCGAGAGGAAAGGTAGGCATCAATAGTGGCATTTTGCCATTAGCTCAGGATGATGCTGGCTTAGCAGTTATTATTGGCCACGAGATCGGACACGTTGTTGCAGAGCATGGAAATGAACGGATGAGCCAGCTTCTTTTAGTTGAGCTGGGTGGTATTGCGCTAAGCGAAGCACTTTCAGAACAGCCTGAAATCACTCGTCAGCTCGCGCTTGTTGCGTTTGGTGTCGGCGCACAATTGGGAGTATTACTTCCTTACAGCAGGCTCCACGAAACCGAAGCCGACAGATTAGGACTGATTTTTATGGCTATTGCAGGATATGACCCTCGAGAGGCTATCTCTTTTTGGGAGCGAATGGTTGAATTGAGAATGGCACCAGAACCACCGGAGTTTTTAAGTACTCACCCATCCGATGAAACCAGAGTAGAAAATATCCGCCAAATGATTCCGGAAGCAATGGAATATTACCAATAAATAAGCGGGGGTGTACACGGTATCTCTTAAGAAAAAAGGTCCTGCTTATTAGTTATATAAGCAGGACCTTTTCTTTAATCTCTAGCAGAAAAAACTATGTTAATCTCGGTATATTCGGTCAACATTACTCTCAATACGAGCGTTCGATTTACGATCTATGTACCATTTCCCATAAATATTTTCTTTGTTTTGTGAGATAAGATTCCGTCTCTGAGCTGCGAACAATGGTGAGTCTGTATCCAAAGGCGCTGTTTCAGAAAGCCAGTTAGTTCTGACAATGAAATGATCGCCCTCTTGTTCTATCACATCAGAAAGACTACCGGGCTCGGTAGAAAGGGCAACATGGGCGACCTTGCTGTTAAAACCAACATTAGGAATAAAATCATTCCTTCCTACCGTATCTGATATCCCAGAGGATACCAAAGAATCATTTTCCTGATAATCGGCTATCGACTCGGCTCCACTGATGTTTTCAAGTACCGATTGAGCATACTGGGCAGTATTAGCAACGGTAAGAGAATCTCTGATTTCACTCACTATTTCTGAGCGAACAACTTCGAAAGGCTGAACCCCACTGCTTAATTTTTCCTTCAAATTTACAACAAAAATTGCGTCTTCGTTTTCTAAACGCTCAGATATGCTGCCCACTTCCTCGTCAAATGCAAATCTTTGCAAACCCGGTACATATCCAATTCTTGGAATCATGCCACCTTCAGTGAAAGTACCAGTCGAATCAACTCTGATTGAAGGGAACTGTTTAGCAGCTTCGAGAAACCCCTTTTCCAGGGCTACTTCTCTAAGACTATCAGCCTTACCCCTAATGCTCTCTATTGTTTCAAGAGTAGGTTCAATAAAGCGAAGTATATGACGCGCCCGCACCTGCTCCTCTCCATCCCTTTCTTCTCTTTCTTCCACTTTGATTAGATGAAAACCAAAATTTGTCTCAACCGGATCTGAAATTTCTCCCACTTCTAAACTAAAAGCGACCTCTTCAAATTCAGGCACCATAGCGTTTCTACCAAACCAACCAAGATCCCCCCCTTTCTCAGCAGATCCTCTGTCATCAGATTCACCCTGGGCCAGATCTTTAAATGTCCGCTCTCCTGATTCAATTAGTTGCTTAATGTCTTCGAGTTCAGCACGGTAAACACTTTTATCAAATTCAGTAACCTCGATAGGAAATTTTACAAAAAGAAGATTTGCTTTTTCTTCCCGTTCAAAAGAGCTCCTGTTTGCTCTGTAGTAGTCTTTTAGCATCTCCTCATCGATAGCGTTTTCATCTACACGAAAGTTATTTTTACCGACCTTTATGTACTCAAATACACCTTGTTCCTGTTGTGTACGATGATTGTATTTGACTTCAGATGGTGAAGCAAATACACTTGCCCTTAAAAGAGTTTCAAGTTTTTGTGCCGGTGCAACGACATCTCTTGTATGACGCTCAATTTCCCTTAAAAAAGGATACATGTTGTAGTTTTGCGGATTACTCAAAAACTGCACATATTTGGCAGTATCAAATACACCGTCAGTCTGAAACGCTGGTTCCTCTTCCATACCAGGTAACGGATTCCTTTTCACATACTCCAACAGCTCTGTTGGTGTTGCTTCTAAACGCATTTTTTCAAACACATCGGTTAGAAGAACCCGCTGTACTTCCTGCTCCCAAACCTGTTGAGGAATCATTCGGTACTGCTGGGGTGGAATATCCTGTCCGGATTCGTTCAATCTCTGACGTTCCATATTGACCATTCGATCAAAGAGATGCAGTGAAACCTCTTGACCATTTATTTTACCCGCAACAGTAGCAACAGACCTGTCACCAACATTCATTCCCCAGTCGAGAAATATTGTTCCTCCAACAAAAGCAACCAAAATAATGAGCATGATAATGGGAGCTGTCTCCCGCATTTTACTGATCATATACTCTCCCTGCAATAAAAAAATATAGTGAGCTGCATTTTTTTCATTTTTTAAATATAATAAACGGCGGATTATTACCTAAAACGAGGTTTTCACAATTGAAGTATTATGTCCGTATAGGACTGTTGCAATGTATTCTCATCAACAGCCCCATTCATCTAACCCTAAATGTGATTTGTTTCCTCTTCTACCCCTAATCTTGCTCAGGAGCTTTAAGCAAAGCTTCATACCTTTCTGTTTCAGTCAAAATTTGCATTGCTGCATCGAGTTGTTTATCCCTGGACAGTCTTGACCGATAAACGATCTCATTATCCTGTCCATATTCTCGTATAAGAATAGCTTTTCGTATGTGACGCTTGATTTCTTCTCTGTTTTCTTCCAATTCTCGTTGACTCTCAGCCTTAAAAATCTGTTTCATTTTTGCAGAAGTCTCATCAAGCTGAGCTCTGTGTTCCTCGCTCCATTTAGGTTCTCCAGACTGGCTTTCAGAGTCACTCTTAGTAGTATCAGCTATCAAACCGCTTCGCTTTTTGAATTCCTCAAATTGAATTTGGGCTGCATTTTTGTAGGAAAACTCTATAGAATCGAGGAAATCATAAAATGCTTCTATGGTTTTTTTATCAATGGTATATTCTGCCCCTATCTCAGTATCGCGTTTTTGCAGTCTTGGATACTCCATATTAGCAAACTGAAAAAAAGCATCCTCACCAAAAAGCGCCCTGACCGGCATCGACGGCAATTCCGGCTCAACCACAAAATCAGGCACTATTCCACCACCTCCATAGACAATTCTTCCATTTTTTGTCCTGTAGACATTGGTGTCTGCTTCTGAGTCGCTTTGTTCATCAGCTGTATCCCTTGCAATGTTAGGTCTATCGATACATCTGCCAGAAGGTGTGTAATACAGTGCAGTAGTAAGCTTTATATGGTGACTCTTATCCAGGGGAATAACGCTCTGCACAGAACCTTTACCAAAAGTGGTATCTCCCAAAACTATCCCTCTGTCCCAGTCCTGAATTGCACCGGCAACAATTTCTGAAGCACTTGCAGAAGCTCTGTTAACAAGTACTACCAGCGGCATATCTGTGGGAAGTACTTCTGCTCTGCTGGAATGAAAATCTTTATTTTGCCCTCGTACCCGTCCACGGGTGGATACGATTAGCTTATCGCTGGGGAGGAATTTCTCAGTAACCTCGATTGCCTGAGGCAATAAACCTCCCGGATTTAATCGTAGATCAAAAACCAACCCCTTGAGTCCTTGAGATTTAAGATCTTTAATTGCATTTTCAACCTCATTGGCCGCTTCCTGGCTAAATGCCTGAAGGTGTATATACCCGATCCCATCATCCATCATTCCATAAAAGGGTACCGATTTAATCTGAACGATCTCTCGAGTGATAGTGTACTCAATATCTTTCTGCTCACCAGTTCTTCTTATCAGAATGGTTACTTCTGAGCCAGGCTCACCCCTGAGTTTGTTTACCGCCTTATCAATAGTAATACCTTCGGTTGATTCGCCCTCTATTTGTATAATCTGATCCCCTGATTGTATCCCCGCACGTGATGCCGGAGTGCCGCCTATTGGAGTCATAACTGTAAGCACATCATCGCGTATTGAGATCTGAATGCCGAGTCCGCCAAATTTTCCCTCTGTATGAATTCGTAGCTCCTCATACTGTTTGGTTTCAAAATAGGAAGTATGTGGATCGAGGCTCTTTATCATCCCTTCAATGGCATTATCAATAAGTTCCTTGGAAGGAATATCTTCCACATAACTTTGGTGAATCTTTGTAGCGACATTATCGAGGCGAATTATATCTGCATAAAAATTATCGTTATCTGCCCGGGTAGTGTCGATGATTAGCCCGGTTATCACTACGGTTAGAATAACCATTGCTAAGAAGGAAGTTTTACAGAACATTTTCTCTGTCGGTTTATTTGGTCTTTTTTCCATCATCTCTCCCAGAGTATAATCGTGATGAACAGATTAATAATTACAAGCACTGAGCTTCTCTTCTGAGATTAGCCTGCAATAACTATGCTACATTTTAAACGTTATAAAAGGAAAATACATCAGGAAGCAATATTAATTCCATTTTTAGCCATTTATACTTCAATAAGCTGACATATCTTCCCAAAAACTTGCTCATTGAGCAGCTCTACCTCTTTGCTGCCATCAAAAAGTACAACATTGGGATCCGTTTCTGCTATTTCTAAATACCCATTTCTTATTCTCTTGAAAAATTCTTCCGATCCATTTTCAAGACGGTCCCTGGCCTTACCCATAGCAGATAGTCTTTTTCTTGAACACTGTACAGAGATGTCAAAAATAAAAGTACAATCAGGTTTTATACCACCCGTTGAGAATTCATTGAACATCTTCAGTGTATCTATTGATATCCCCCTGCCGTAGCCCTGATAGGCGAAAGTAGCAGCCTGAAAGCGATCACACAACACCACTTCACCTTCCAGTAATGCAGGCTGAATTTTTTCCCTCATGTGCTGAGCCCGGGCAGCCAAATAAAGCAACAACTCACTTTGAATACACATCTCTTCAAAACGAGGTGCGATCAAGATTTCACGTATGGCTTCCGAAACAGGTGTTCCTCCTGGTTCCCGGGTCACCACCGGAACAATGCCTCTTTCTTCAAGCCGTTTAGCCACAAGTGATAACTGTGTGCTTTTGCCACATCCGTCGATGCCCTCAAAGGCTATAAACATTCCCTTTTTCATTGAACACCACAACATTTTTTATATTTTTTGCCACTTCCACAAGGACAGGGCTCATTTCTACCAACCTGAACAGCAGCACGCACCGGTGCCGGTTTACCAGATCCGCCTCCTGCACGATTTGTTACCAACTGACGGTTAGGTTGCTGCTGAGGACGTGGCTGAGCAGCAGGTCCTTGAGGAGAAAACAAATCAACATCTCCATGAATCTCTTTTGAGTTGCTCAGCGGTGCCCTTTGCTGACGCTCAACCTTTTCGAGTCTAAAGATGTAACTGGAAACCTCATGAGCAATAGTGCTTCTAAGCTCCTCAAACATCTTAAGCCCTTCTCTTTGGTATTCAAAGAGCGGGTTTTTCTGCCCAAACGCACGGAACTGCACACCACCTTTGAGGTGATCCATCTCATAGAGATGATCTTTCCATAATGAATCTATGACCATCAAAAAGACACTTCGCTCAAACTTACGCATCAGCTCTTCGCCAAAACGAGCCTCTTTCTCCTCATACCGTTCCTTAACAAGCTTCCATACATCATCAAAGAGACTGTCCTGTGTTTTGTTTGAAAGCTCCTGTTCATCTATACGATATACTATACCAAAAGAGGTCTGAATGTCACTGTAAAGGTTTGACAGGTCCCACTCTTCAGGGAACTTCCCGGCTGCGGTATGTTTAAAGATTATCTCTTCAAGTGCCGCGGCCACCTGATCAAGAATATCATCCTTTAGGTTCTCACCTCGTAATATCCTCTGACGAAGACTGTAGATCTCGGTACGCTGCAGATTCATAACATCATCATACTCTTTAAGATGTTTTCTTATATCGAAGTTTCTGCCTTCAACTCTTTTTTGGGCATTTCCAATTGCTTTTGAAACCAAAGGATGGGAGATAACCTCTCCATCATCGGTACCCAGTTTATCCATAATAGCAGCGATACGTTCTGAGCCAAAAATCCTCATGAGATCATCATCGAGGGAGAGAAAAAACTTGGTTGAACCAGGATCACCCTGCCGTCCAGCACGTCCCCGGAGCTGATTATCAATACGGCGACTCTCATGACGCTCAGTACCTATTATATGAAGTCCCCCCAGCTCAAGTACGCTTTTGTGCTCCTCTTTAGTCTTTTGGTAGAGTTTTTCAAATTTTTTCCGTTTCTCATCCAAAGAAAGCTCATCAGGTTCTACTCCCTGTTTAATCAGCTCATTGTTGGCCATGACTTCAAAATTTCCACCCAGAACAATATCTGTACCACGTCCAGCCATATTTGTAGCAATTGTTACCGCCCCAACATGACCGGCCTGGGCAACGATTGTAGCTTCTTTAGCGTGGTATTTAGCATTAAGCACCTCATGCTTCACCCCGGCTCTGGTGAGAAGCTTACTTATAAGCTCAGACTTCTCTATCGAAGTGGTACCTACAAGGCAGGGGCGTCCTTCTTCTACTTTGCCCTCAATTTCTTTTACTATGGCATTATATTTTTCCCGGTGGGTTTTATAGATCTCGTCATTGGAGTCCACCCTTTTTAGAGGCCGGTTAGTAGGAACTGTAACAACATCGAGTTTGTAGATTTCATGAAACTCACCAGCTTCAGTAACAGCAGTTCCGGTCATACCGGAGATTTTATTGTACATCTTAAAAAAGTTCTGGAATGTAATAGTTGCAAGGGTCTGGTTTTCACCAGCAACTTTCACCCCCTCCTTAGCTTCCAGAGCCTGATGAAGCCCTTCACTGTAACGTCTTCCGTGAAGAATACGACCCGTGAACTCATCAACTATAAGAATTTGTCCCTCCTGAACGACATAGTTTACATCCCTTTCAAAGAGGGAGTAAGCCTTAAGGAGCTGACTTATACTATGAATTCTCTCTGAACGCTCGGCATACACTCTATGAGCTTCATCACGCTGCATTGATTTCTCCTCAGGTGATAAGGCCTCATCGCTATCGATTTTCCCAAGCAAAACAGAGAGGTCAGGCACCACAAAGAAGTCACTGTTTTCACCGCCAACAAGTGCTCTTCCCTTTTCTGTTAACTCAGCACTGTGACCTGATTCATCGATGGTGTAAAAAAGCTCTTCATCTATCTCATTAAGTTTTTTCTCACGAAGATAATCTGTTTCCACAGTTTTCATGTGCTTGGCTACACCCGGTTCTTTAATAAGCTTAAGGAAGCGTTTGTTTTTTGGCCCCCCTCTTTTTGCAATAAGAAGCTTAAAACCAGCCTCGTACTCTTTACCCTCCTTTTTAAGCAACTCTTCAGCTTCTGCGATGATACGCTGAACAAACTGATTTTGGGCACTAACAAGCTTTGTGACCCTGGGCTTAAGCTCCTCATATTCCTGATTTGATTTTGTTGCCGGTCCGGATATGATCAAAGGTGTACGAGCCTCATCGATAAGAATATTATCAACCTCATCAACGATAGCAAAGTTCAGTTCGCGAAGCACGCAATGGTCGGGCGATGTAGCCATGTTGTCTCTAAGGTAATCAAAACCAAATTCATTATTTGTACCGTAAGTGATATCGCAGGCATACACCGCTTTCCTTTCGGGACTATGTGGTTCGGTATCATCCAAACACCCTACAGTAAGTCCCAGAAAGTTAAAAATTTTGCCCATCCACTCACTATCACGACGTGCCAGATAATCATTAACGGTGATAACATGCACACCTTTTCCACTTAAGGCATTAAGGTATGCAGCCATCGCGGCCACCTGAGTTTTACCTTCACCGGTTTTCATCTCAGCAATTTTACCCTGGTGAAGCACAATAGCCCCCAAAACCTGAACATCAAAGTGAGCCATAAACGGAATTTCCCGCTCCAGGTAAGGATCATACACCATTCTCCCCTCACCAAGAACACGATGGGTGCTTTCTCTAACTACAGCATACGCCTCAGGTAAAAGATCATCAAGCGTTTCACCTTTGGCCAGCCTTTCCCTAAACTCTGCGGTCTTATTTTTTAGCTGCTCATCATTTAATTTTTTCACCTCGTCTTTAAAGCTGTTCACTTGTTCAAGTATCGGACGAAGCTTGCGAATATCCTTCTCCTGTTTTGATCCAAACACTTTACCGAGTATGCTCAGTAAATCCATAAAATAATCGCCTCTATTCTATACGGAAATTATTTATTTCCAGGTTTATCAATGATCCGGATTCTATAATAGAATCCAGTGCTTTCATCAACTCTTTTATCAGAAGTGAATTACGAATTGCGCCATACTGTTGATGTCTCATAGCATTCTTCACAATCACTCTCAATTCAGCTCGCTTAAAAAGCAATTCTCTGTACACCTCATCGCTATCGGTAAAAAGTTCCAACGACAGCAAATTCGATAAATCATCCCTGCCTGATACACTACATCTTATATCTGACAAAGAAACTGACTTTACTTCTCCCGGATGGTTTAGCGAATCAGCTACTTTAACCAGTGTTTCAGGTTTATCAAAAAAGATCTGCTCCTGGCGGGTTATAGCACTATTGTTATGCCCGTTTTTATCGCTACCTGCGCCAAAATCAGTGGCAAAATCCAGGTTATTGATTACTACCATTGCAGATAAAATAATACAGATCGGCAGCAGGAAAAACCACCTGTTGATTTTTCTGCCCTTATTTTGCTTTTTTAACCGCATTTTTCTCATTTTTTTTAGTGAGAAAATCTGTTTTCAATGCATTGAAGAGGATAGTTTAACTCCTTAAAGTACGTTATTACAATGGCTTTAGTGTAAAAAACCATCATTTTTTAGCGCACCATCGTTCTTAAAGCACCTAAAAAGATAAAATTTAATAAACTTTAAGAAACATTTTCAGCCAATTCATAAAATTAATGAGATTAATGTATATTTATGAATATATTGGTTAGAAATCACTGCAAGGAGTAAAAGGTGCACAGTTATCTTCAACGTGCAAAAGAAATAATAGAAGCAGAAGCAAAAGCGCTTCTGGAAATACCACTCGATGATGGTTTTGAACGTGCGATAAACATAATTTATGAATGCAAAGGCAAAGTTATTACCACAGGAATGGGGAAAGCTGGGAATATAGCATTAAAAATTGCCGGTACCCTTAGCTCAACAGGTACACCAGCAGCTTTTCTTCATCCTGGCGAAGCAGCTCATGGCGATTTAGGATTACTTGCCCCCGGTGATGTAATCATAGCGTTTTCGACCTCCGGCAAAACTCGCGAAGTAATCGAAATGTTACAGCTTGCCCACCATTTTGGGATAGATAAGATTATCGGTGTAACAAGCCACCCGGATTCGGCTATTCATGAACTTAGTAATGTGGTCATCAATATGGGTCAAATAAGTGAACCGTGCTCTCTTGGCCTTACCCCCACCTCCAGCACAACGGTGATGATGGCATTAGGGGACGCGATAGCTCTCGTTTTAATGGAGAAAAAGAAGTTCACAAAGGAACAGTACGGGCTACGTCACCACGGTGGTTACCTTGGCCAAAAAGCTAAGGAAAAAATGACCTGCACTATGAGCCAGAACAGCTGAAAGGAACAGGCCTTACAGAATGGATAATTATGAATACGATTTCCTGGTTGTAGGTAGCGGAATAGCCGGGTTGTGCTTTGCAATCCACGCTTCCCAATTCGGGTCTGTTTTGATGATTACCAAAAAGCATGACAGTGAATCAAATACCAATTATGCTCAGGGTGGGATAGCCTGTGTACTTGATAAAAACGACAGTTTCGAGAGACATATTGAAGATACACTGAATGCGGGCAAAGGTTTATGTGACCCGGACTCAGTAAGAACCGTAGTAGAAAAAGGGCCTACGCGAATTAAAGAACTGCTCCAGTGGGGTGCATCTTTCTCAAAAGCACCTGATGCCCAAAACCCCTACGACCTTCACCTTGGAAAAGAGGGTGGACATTCAGCAAAACGAATAGTACATTCAAAAGACCTTACCGGCAAAGAAATTGAAGCGACACTGCTAAATACGTTACACCTGAAGAAAAATGTAACCCTATTCCAAAACCACTGTGCGGTAGAGCTTATAACAGAGCACCATCTGAAAAACAACAGCACGCGGAGTAAATGTTACGGCGCATACATATTGGATTCTCGTAAACGATCAATTTTTTCGGTCAGAGCCAGGATAACCTGTCTTTCAACCGGTGGCGCAGGAATGGTTTATCTTCACACGACAAATCCAGAGATAGCCACCGGGGATGGTGTTGCGATGGCCTACAGGGCTGGCGCAAAAATCTCCAATATGGAATTTATCCAGTTCCACCCCACAACACTGTATCATGAAAACGCTAACTCTTTTCTCATCAGCGAAGCACTACGAGGGTACGGTGCTGTCTTACGTAATGCATCCGGTGAAGAATTTATGAACCGTTATCACACCTCAGGATCACTCGCCCCAAGAGATATAGTAGCCAGAGCGATTGACAACGAAATGAAAAAATCGGGTGAGCCCTGTGTTTATCTGGACATACGAGATGCCAAAGCAGACGAAACCATCAAACACTTTCCAAACATTTACCAAAAATGTCTGTCGTTTGGAATTGATATCACCAAGGATTTGATCCCGGTAGTCCCTGCCGCACATTACCTGTGTGGTGGTATTTTGGTAGACCATTGTGGTAAAACCACCATAGAAAACCTTTACGCCTGTGGTGAATCAGCATGCACTGGCGTACATGGTGCAAATCGCCTGGCGTCCAACTCCTTACTGGAAGCTTTGGTTTTTTCCTATAAATCAGCTTACGATGCTGCTTCAAGGATAAAAGACATTTCCATCCCTCAGGTATCTGAAATACCTGATTGGGATGACAGTGGAACTCATGACAACGAAGAATGGATTCTTCTTTCTCATAATTTAACCGAAATTCAATCTGTAATGTGGGACTATGTTGGAATAGTGCGTTCCAATCTCAGGCTTCACCGGGCACTTCGAAGGATCAATCTGCTGGAAAAAGAGATAGAGAATTTTTACAAAAAAACAAAAATCACCTCTCGTTTACTAGAGCTAAGAAACATTGTTACCACTTCAAAACTAATCATTTTATCAGCTTTAAAGAGAAAAGAAAGCAGAGGGCTACATTACACTACTGATCATCCAAATCAAAATGATCGTTACTGGAAGAGAAACACTATTTTAGAAAAAAAGTGAACTGTTAATACCACCGTCTTATAAGCAAAATTATAACTATGAATTATTCTTCGCTGATTATTTTCTCTGTTCTCTTAATATCTGCAGCTCTATTTTCTGTCTTTCGATATTCTTTATGTAAGATTTCACTACCATCTAAGCTTATTCTTATTTTTTCTCGACTACTAATGTTGATCATAATTAGTTTAGCGTTTTTTGAACCTGTGTTCGATTTTGAAAGATTTCAGACCGGCAAAAAGAATATACCTGTGCTAATTGATGTATCAGCCAGCATGAGTCTTTTCGAACCTCAAAAAACAGTACTCCCAATGCTTGCATCTTTAAAGTCATTGGAGAACGATAATCCAGATCTTGTTTCTTTTTCCCTGTACTCATTTGGTGACTCTTTAAGAGAAATTGATGATTATTATAATCTGGAATTTTCAGATAGAAAAAGCCATTACCCACTACCATTCAATCATCAGGGAAACAGAAGCGAACATACTATAATTATATCAGATGGACACTGGACAAATCACAGGCTTCCTCCGGAAACATTTTCTCATTCAACATTTCACTATTTAGAGTTACCCAAAGCAACTCCAAGTCCCTACTTGGAAATGAATATATTCGCACCACAAAGCGCATCTGCCAACACTCCTGTTCAGATTGAGGTTCAATTAATCGGTTACTCAGACGATTACACAGAAAATACAGTTACACTAAGTAAAAATAATGCGATTTTGAAACAGGAGGTTTTGGAAAGCGACAGCGGTAGATTTTCTCTAAACACCCGATTAACTGTAACTGAGTCCAAACCAGGTATGAATTTATATACTATAGAAGCTAAGAACAGCTCTGGTGACCCCAAAGCAACTCATACTATACCCCTCAAGGTATATCCGGACTACATCAGCTACTCAATTCACACTCAAACCCCCAGCCTTGATGTACGATTTTTATCACAAAATTTATTAGAAAACGACCTCTTTCGCAGAAAGAATTCTGATCCTGATGTTCTCTTCATTACTGAGTGGGATGATGAAGCCCAAACATTACTCAACAGGCTCTCAGACCGTTCTATTGCAGTATTCATTAGTTCACTTCCCTGTAAACAGAAACGACTGACATGTCCACATTTTAACCTTGTTAGCCAACCATATTTTAATGCAAAGGACTTCCTTCATAACCTTCCCAACCCGGACTATTTCATCACGTGTCCAAACGGTACATTTTCCGGTGAAGACGTTTTTCTCGCGGTTTCGCTACCAGAGTGTTCCCCAGACGAAACTGTGCCAATTCTTTCTACCGCACGCTTTCAAAACAGGCGTATTCTTCTTTGTGCTGTTTCTGGAATATGGAAATGGGATTTTTTACCTATGGCTATAGAAAGAGATGAGCAGGAGAAATTTCTTTTCAGCTCAAAACTACTGGATAGAACAAAAGAATTATTACTGACCAACCTTTCTGATTCACTTTTTATTTATCCTTCAGGAGAGTTATCAGAGAATGATTCACTTCGCCTCAAAGCTGTTCTTCCCTCCCAAATTCCAGTATTTAGCCCCCTCAGGATGAGCTTTTCTATAACATCAAAAGATTTTGGAATGGATACAACAGTTTCAGTGGTTTCAAGTGGAGCTTTGGAGGAATCTATTGTATTACCTCCTTTAGCTAAGGGAAGCTATGAGCTCACTTGTTCACTTAGTTATGAAAAGACATTTTTTACCGCCAAGACATCAGTTTCTGTTAACACTGATTTTTCGGAATTCAGGGTTACAGACCAAAACACATCGTTTTTACAACAGTTTGCTTTTCCAATGTCAAAAGATGATGATACTTTTTTGCGTTTTATCTTCGAAGGGGCTGACACAGAAAAGCTAATTACTCAAAGAATAGAAATTAACAGATCCTGGTTACTCTTTGCACTAATATTTTTCTTAATGTTCACAGAGTGGATAATTAGAAGACGCCTTAAATTAGATTAAGTTACTGATATGTCGAGACGATGTTGAGGGCTTTTATTTTTAAATATAGTGTTTTAGGACTGATCCCAAGCACTTTTGCTGCTTTAGCTCTATGCCCTTTTACATTTTTTAGCACCGAAACGATATGCCTTCTTTCTACTTCTTTAAGACTCATGTCATTTTCATACTCTACAGGAGCTTCTTCCTGTAATTTTTCTTCTGGTGCTTTTTTAGATACCTTTAAGAATAGCAGATCATCGGCGCTTACAATTCTCCCACGACTTAAAATACATGTTCTTTCTACAACATTTTTAAGCTCACGTACATTACCCTTCCAATCGTAAGCTTTAAGAATTTCAAGAGCTTTTGAATCGAACTTTTTTTGGAATCCATACAGGGCGATAAAATTATCAACCAACAGCGGAATATCTTCAACTCTTTCTTTCAAAGGCGGAACTTCAATGGAGAGTACATTTAATCTGTAGTAAAGATCAGCTCTGAACTTATTTTCCTCAACGAGCTCTTCAAGTGGTTGATTAGTTGCACATATTATTCTTACATTTAGGGGAATGTCCCTTGTCCCACCAACTCTTCTGATATCTCCGGTTTCAAGGAAACGCAATAATTTAGCTTGAAAATGTATGGGGATTTCACCAATTTCATCCAGAAACAATGTCCCACCATCTGCTATCTCAGCAAGTCCCCTTTTCTGCGCCTTAGCGTCTGTAAAAGCTCCTTTTTCATATCCGAAGAGTTCACTTTCAAGAAGCGTTTCAGATAAAGAGGCACAGTTTATAGGAATAAACGTTTTATCACTTCTGGTACTTTGATTATGAATAGATCTTGCGACAACTTCTTTTCCACTCCCACTTTCCCCAAGGATCAAAACCGTAGACTGGGCAGGCGCGATTCTTGAAATCATCGATCCAAGATCAAGCATCGCTTTGCTTTTACCTATGAGGTTAGCATTATAACCACTTTTCACCAACTCATCTTTTAGTATCCTCAAATCAATAAGTGAACGGTGATGTTCTATAGCTCTCTCAATGTGTATAAGCAACTCTTTAAGGTTATATGGCTTGCGGATATACTCAAATGCCCCAAGCTTCATGCACTCAATGGCCGTTTCCAGTGTTGCATTTCCGGTAAGAATAATTATTTCTGAAGCATTGTTTTCCTGTTTGGTTGCCCTTAGTACATCAATACCATCCATTTTGGGCATCACGATATCAAGAAGAATAACATGATAAAAATTCTCTCTTATTTTTTCGAGTGCAGCTTCTCCATCCGAAACCGTCTCCACACCATACCCGGCCCGACTAAGCTCGTTTTGAAGCAATAATCTTAAAGAGTTTTCATCATCAACTACAAGTATTCGTTCCTTACTCATTACTTAACCCTACGTACTCTTCTGTGTCACCGGTAGTTCCAGCACCACACAGGTTCCCTTAGTTGCCAAATCATTAAACACATCGATTCTTCCGTTACACTCTTCCATCATTCTGTGACAAATTGCGAGCCCCATTCCCGTTTCACGCCCAACTTCTTTTGTTGTAAAAAACGGATCGAATATTTTAGGTAAAATATCAGGATGAATACCAGGCCCCTCATCTGTAATTTTAAGTTTAACAATTCCATTTGATATAAGTTTTTCAAGAGAAATGGTTACCTCAGTGTTCTGGGTACAAAAATCAATACAATTAGAAAAGACGCTTATAAGTACCTGTTCAAATTTATTGCAATCAGTATGTAAGAGTATATCAGAAATAACAGTATTTTTAATTTTTATTCCTACCCGTGATGCCCGTGGGAGTACAAGTTTAAGCACACTTTCCAGACTTTTACAAAGCGATACCTCAGAAATGACACTTTCCCCTCCTCTTGCAAATCTGGAAAGATTATCTATGGTATTTCTACACCGAAGTGTTTCCTGATTGATTATTTCAAGATACTGCATTAACTCGCTTTGTTGAATGTAATCATTGGATTTCAACCGTTCCAGAATAGAATCAGAGAAACCAAGTATAGCAGTTAAAGGGTTATTTACTTCATGAGCAACACCAGAAGCAAGATTTCCGATGGCAGCAAGCTTTGCGGAACGGTAAAGTTGTTTTCTGGTAAGGTCCTTTTCTTTTTCAAGCTCAATTTTTTCAGTAATATTTTCCATTGAAATCACTATCACTTCATGTGCTTCTTCAGTATCAAAGCGTGCAGCTTTCAATTCAACATACAACTTTTCTTTATATGCAGTCTTAATTTCGAAAACCCGGGCTTTAGGAGTAATCTGAGTTTGATTCAAATCATCAATAAGTTCGTTGAATTTTTCTTTCTCATTTGAGGTAATTAGATCAAACATATTTTTACCTAGTATTTTTACTTTTGAAATACCTACAGTTTCAGAAAACAAATTATTACATTCGATTATTTTCAGATTACAATCAAGTGTAAGGATAAGAGTAGGCAGGTATTCATACAGACACTTATAATTTCCCTGAGAGCGTAGCAAATCTCTTTGAAGTGTTCTGATACGAAGCATGGAGCGTATGCGCGCCAGGAGCTCTTCAACGGAAAATGGTTTTGTAATATAGTCATCGGCATAATTCAAGCCCGTGACCTTAGCACTGATGTTATCTAAAGCAGTAACTAAAATTACAGGAAGAAAAAGTTTACTCTTAACGCTTTTTTTGATTTTTTTTGCGACAACGTACCCATTTACATCTGGCATAACCACATCAAGCAACACGACATCCACCGATATTTTCTTGAGCATCTCAAGAGCTTGATGACCACTTCTGCAAACAATTGTATGATAACCTTCGTCGATGAGAATATCTTCTATATAATGTCCGATTTCGTGGTTATCATCAACAATAAGTATACGTTCGACCTTCTGCTTCTCGGGTTCATTCTTCTCCAAAATATCCATAAAGCACTTTTTTTAAGATTTTTAAGGCTTTACCTCTGTGACTGATCATATGTTTTTTTTCGGAATTGTAATTTGCAAGAGATACAGAACTTCCTTCAGGTATAAAAACAGGATCATATCCAAATCCCATCTCACCGGTTCCTTCGTGTGCTATTTGGCCTTCACAGGTTGATTCTGCGGACAGATACTGATCCTGCGCTATTTTAAGCACAAGAACACATCTGAAACGCGCTGTTCTCTTTTCATCAGGGATACCTTCAAGCAAAGAAAGTAACTTTTGGTTATTTTCTTTGCTCATTGCTTTTTCTCCTGCAAACCGTGCGCTTTTTACTCCCGGTGCACCGTTAAGAGCATCTACTTCCAGCCCTGAATCATCCGCCAATGCCCAGACCCCCTGAGTTCTCTCAAACACCCAATCAGCTTTTATCTTGGCATTCTCATAAAAACACAATCCGTACTCATCAATTGCAGGTACCGGATCCCAATGATCTTTCAGAGAGGTCAAATGAACGGGGAGTTTAGAAAACATCTCCCTAAACTCCCTCACCTTGCCTTCATTTCCAGTTGCTAAAATTATTTCCATGCTATAAAAACCTCACGATACAACTATATTGACCAGTTTACCAGGCACAACAATGACTTTTTTGATAGTTTTTCCCTCAGTATGAGCCTTGACCTTTTCCTGAGAAAGTGCCATTTGCTCAAGTTCGTTGCGTGAAGTTTCCCTTGAGGCCTTAAAATTAGCCCTTAATTTCCCGTTAACCTGAACAACAACAGTCACCACAGATTCTTTTACAAGCGATTCATCATACTGAGGCCATTGTGTATTAAGGATAAACCCTTTCTCTCCAAGCTTCTCCCATGCTTCATCCCCAAGGTGAGGTGCAAAAGGAGCGATAAGACGTGCTAATGTGCTCAGGTCCTCTTTTATCACACCGTTAGACATTAGCTCATTAACGTACTCCATAATAGCGGCAATAGCAGTATTAAACTTCATCGATTCTATATCGCTTGTTACCTTTTTGATCGTTTTATGCCTTGTTCTTCTATTTGGATCACCATCTACCAGAGGTTTAAATTCATTAACAAGTCGCCAAATTCTTTTAATTAACCTGCTACACCCTTCAATAGCTCTTGGGTCCCAAGGTTTAGGCAATTCAAATTCACCCATAAACATTTCATAAAGCCTTAATACATCAGCCCCATATTTGGCAATTACGTCATCAGGATTAACCCCGTTTAATTTAGATTTTGCCATCTTTTCTACTTCGGTACTGAGCTTTTCACCCGTCTCTTTTAACCGAGCATCATTACCGTCAAATTCTATATCGTCCAGTGAATGATATTTGCCGAAGGAATCACGGTAGGTAGATGCTAACACAGTACCCTGATGACGAAGTTTTTTAAACGGCTCCTTTGTGGTGACGTATCCAAGGTCATAAAGCACCTTATGCCAGAAGCGTGAATAGAGCAAATGCAACACCGCATGCTCTGCACCACCTACATACAGATCAACATTCATCCACTTCTTCTCAATGTCTTTAGACCAGGGCTCTGAATCGTTTTGAGGATCGATATAGCGCAAATAGTACCAGCACGATCCTGCCCATTGAGGCATCGTATTGGTCTCTCTTTTTGCGCTTTCACCACAGGTTGGACATTCTGTATTAAGCCACTCTTCAATATTTGCCAATGGTGATTCACCTGTACCACTGGGCTCATACTTGTCTACCTCCGGTAGTTTTACCGGCAGATCTTTTTCGGGTACTGGAACAACACCGCATTTTTCACAGTGAATAACAGGAATCGGCTCCCCCCAGTACCTTTGACGTGAAAATATCCAGTCTCTTAACCGGTAACTGACTGCGGCTTTTCCTCTGCCGCTATTTTCAAGCTGAGAGGTTATTTTTTTCTTTGCCTCTTTAGTTGAAAGGCCATCAAGATCACCGGAATTTATGTTTACCCCTTCATCTATAAAAGCCTTGCCTTTTTCGATTTCTTTGTCCTCAAGCGGAGCTACCACCTGAATGATGGGTATATCATATTTTTGAGCAAACTCAAAGTCTCTCTCATCGTGAGCCGGAACAGCCATTATTGCTCCTGTGCCATAGCCTGCAAGTACATAATCTGCAATCCACACAGGAATTGGCTTTTTATTGACAGGATTAAGAGCGTATCCTCCGGTAAAAACTCCGCTTTTTTCTTTGGAAAGTTCGGTCCTTTCCAGATCACTCTTTTTTCTGGCACTCTGCTTGTACTCTTCAACAGCCCCCGCTTGTGCCTCAGTGGTAATTTTTTCTACCAACGGATGCTCTGGAGCCAGTACCATATATGTTGCTCCATACAGGGTATCAGGCCTGGTAGTAAAAACCTTGACTTGTTCTCCTTTGGCTTCACCTTCTGAAACAGTAAATATTACTTCAGCACCTTCGGAGCGACCGATCCAATTCCGTTGCATAGCAAGAGTTGAATCCGGCCAATCAACTTCATCGAGATCCTCAAGCAATCTATCGGCATATTCGGTAATTTTTAGAATCCACTGACGTAAATCTTTTCTCTCCACCTGTGATCCACAGCGTTCACAGTTTCCACCGGTAACTTCTTCGTTTGCAAGCCCTGTCTTACATGAAGGACACCAGTTAATGGGCATGAACCCCTCATAAGCCAGACCTTTTTTATACAGCTGCAGAAATATCCACTGAGTCCATTTATAATACGAAGGATCTGTGGTATTTATCTCTCTATCCCAGTCGTATGCAAAACCGATAGAATCAATCTGCTTTCTAAAATTTGCAATAGCTTTTTCGGTAGTAACACTAGGGTGAATACCTGTTTTGATTGCAAAGTTTTCTGCCGGCAACCCAAAAGCATCCCATCCCATGGGATGCAGCACATTACACCCACACATCCTCTTATAACGGGTTATGATATCGGTAGCGGTGTAGCCCTCGCAATGGCCCACATGAAGACCTGAACCAGAGGGGTAGGGAAACATATCAAGAGCATAATATTTAGGCTTTTCGGGATCGTAAACAGTTTTATGCAATTTTGCATCACGCCATCGTTTTTGCCATTTAGGTTCTACTTCAGAAGCATTATAAGCACTCACGGGTAATTCCTCCTGAGACTTTTATTTCAGTCAATCGAGATTATCTTTAAAATACTTTATCGTTTTCCGGAGCCCCTGCTCCAGCTTAATTTCAGGTTGCCAGTCCAGCTTTTCTTTTGCAAGAGTGATATCGGGACGCCGTTGGCGTGGATCATCGGAAGGGAGTGGTTTATAGATAACCATTGAAGAACTTCCAACCAATTCAATCACCTTTTCGGCAAGCTCTTTAATAGTAAACTCACCCGGATTCCCTACATTTACCGGCCCGTTGAAGCCATCTTTGTTCATAAGTCGAATCATCCCTTCAATAAGGTCATCGACATAGCAAAAGGAGCGTGTTTGTGAACCATCGCCATAAACGGTTATATCGTTGTTTTTAAGTGCCTGAACGATGAAATTAGATACTACCCTACCATCATCAGGATGCATTCTGGGCCCATAGGTATTGAAAATACGCATTATTCTTATATCAACATCATTCATTCTATGATAGTCAAAAAAGAGGGTTTCAGCAACTCTTTTTCCCTCATCATAACATGACCGAAACCCTATAGGGTTCACATTACCCCAGTAGGTTTCCTGTTGAGGATGTTGTGTGGGGTCACCGTAGATCTCGCTGGTTGATGCCTGTAACACTCTTGCTTTTACCCTTTTGGCAAGTCCAAGGACATTTATTGCACCCATTACAGATGTTTTGATTGTTTTTACGGCATTGTGCTGATAATGCACAGGTGAGGCGGGGCAAGCCAAATTGTACACCTGATCTACTTCGACGAAAATGGGAAACGTTATATCGTGTCGCATCAATTCAAAGTTATGGAAATCCATAAGGTGTTCGACATTTTTCTTTCTGCCGGTGAAATAATTATCAAGACAGATCACATCATGCCCACCTCTTACCAGTCTTTCACAAAGGTGGGAACCAAGAAATCCTGCTCCTCCGGTTACCAGAATTCTTTTCGATTTCATTTTGATCCTCGTTTTAAACTGCGTTTATTTCAACATCCTCCATTAATTGCCATACTTCATCTCTTGTGACAACTCCCGGCCCCTGGTGCATAGCTTTGGATGCTCCGCAGGCCACAGCCATACGGCAGGTATCAGCAAAAGAGAACTTCCGTTTTTGCGCAACAAGCATCCCCGCCACCATAGCATCACCACAGCCCACAGTATCAACCGCTTTAACCTTTGGTGGTGAACAAAGCAGGCAATCATTTTCATGAAGCGCAATCATACCATCAGAACCTAAGGAAATAAACACATACGATATTCCCATATCGATAAACCGTTTTCCTTTGAGCGCAATATGGTGCACCCCTTTTATCGGCTCTTCAAAATACTCTTCTAATTCTGAGATATTTGGTTTGATAATAAATGGTTTGGACCTCAGTCCAAATTTAAGTGCATTACTACGTGTGTCCAGTAGAGACTGAACCCCTCTTTGATTACAGACATCTATAACCCTCTTATACACATCGCATTCAAAGCCAGAAGGTATACTTCCCGAAAAAGACCACCAGTCACCCTGTTTAATTTGCCCTGTTATAAAAGAGAGAAACTCTTCCTGTATTCTTACTGGTATTTTTTGTGCAGCGCTGTTGAGATGGGTTACACATGAGTTTTTCTCTTCAAGAATCGTCACATTTACTCTGGCGTTTCCCGGGATTTCAAAAAAAAGCGGCTCTACTTCTAAGCCACAAAGGAATGATGAAAATTTTCTGCTGTCATTTTCTGGAATAAGAGCAGCTACACTCACCGCTTCTCCCAGTGTTTTTACCACTCTTGCTACATTGATCCCTTTTCCTGATGGAAAAGAGTTGGAGTGCAAATCAAGCAACGTATTGCCGGGCTCAAACTTTTCTACATTAAAGCACACATCAAGCGCGGGATTAAACAATGCACATACTATCAAATAGCACCTTCCAGGCTAAGCAGTGTATACAAGATCCTCATTGCTCTAATCATTATTGCAGTTAGAATAGCTGCGGCAATGAACTGTGCGATTCTAATTAAACGAAGCAGGAATTTAGTACGCTTCATACATCATTTTCGAGTACAACCAGATAACAGACATAGAGTCGTTACACAATCGCAGTTTAAACTAGATTACAACAGGTGGCAGGTAAGTGGAAGTTACATTTTAGTTATAAATAGGGCTATTCCACACTGCACTTACTCCAGTTCTGAACTAGTAGTATTCAGAACAAAGATGAAAATACAATGGGAAAGGAGCTTTTGCACCTAAAAAACGCAGAAACAGCCATTTAAATTCCCGTCCCGGCAGACGGGAGTAGAAAAAGAGTTTAGCTTTAGTCTTTAAGATCTACAGGCACAACTCCCTGAGTATTTAAATCGCCCCTGGTTCTTGAAAAATTCACATTTGTGTCTTTGTTAAGAGAGTCAAAAAGAGCACCACTGTCATTTTCGGAGAAAACCACAGAAGTGGCACTCTCAGCTGACTGAGTAACCGCATTAGAGTCCTTTGTTTCTTCATCCCCAACCAGTTGCGCTCTCATGGCTTGCGCCTGATCGTGATTGAGCTTGATATACCCTACCGTTGCAAACCCTATCATGAGCAGCAGCATCGAAACCGCAGCCTTTTTCATAAATACAGGGAAGAATCCTACATTGGTGTATTGTTTTTTAGCACTGCTACAAACTCTTAAGATTTCCTCTGAGACCGCTTGCGATGGAGACTCACCAAGGGTATCGAGGGTGTAGAACATTTTTTGTTCTTTTCTGTAGGTAGCCAACTCATCTCTACACTCCTGACACCCCTCTAAATGAGCTTCATACTCTTTGGTTTCTTGCTCGTTCAGTTCACCTGAACTGTACAACAAACCAGAACATTCCCATTTACTGCACACCATCAATCCCCCTTTTTTTCAACTCTTTTCTGATATTTTTCAGTGCCAGACGCATTCGTCCCAGCGCTGTATTAATTGGACAGTCCATAATTTTTGCAATCTCCTTAAATGGTACTCCACCCATTTCTCTGAGCAAAAACACCTCTCGTTGGAGAGGATCGAGTTTCTCCACCGCCTCGTTTATCAAATCCCGCAAGCTTTGATTTGATAACTGCTGGTCTGGAGCATCAAGCTTGCTTCCTACCGAACCATCAGTATCCTGCTTATGCTCTGTTTCGACCTTTGCATGCCTGAAAAAGTCGATCGTCCTCTTATGAGCTATCCCAAAAAGCCAGCTCAAAAAACTACGTGAGCGATCAAATTGTTCGGCATTTCTTAAAGCCGCAAAAAAGGTTTCCTGAAGAAGATCCTCTGCGATCTCCCGGTCTCCGGTCATACGGAGCAAAAATCCGAAAACCCTATTCTTATACTTGTCATAGAGCTGTGAGAAACCCTGTGAGTTTCCACTAAGCCAAAGGTCAAACAGGTGCTGATCGTCATTTGTTTGTTGATGCATAAGTAGTACGCGTTCCTGAATCCAAATATTGTTTGTGAGTTGAACAATTTCTATTCATAATTTTTTTACCGCATCTCAAAACTACTCTTACCTACTTAAAATAAGTCCCTATTAAATTTATATGCAATTATCAGACCGAAGAATAACAAAAAAAAGGGAGATGAACTGCTATTCACCTCCCCAACCTTTTTTACCGTCTTGCCTTTTTTTACGCTATTTCCCTGCTTTTCTTAACTCCTCAAGCACCTCAGGATCATCCGGATCAAGCTCCCGTGCTTCTTGGAGCAGTTGCAGATAAAGCTCTTCGTTTCGTCTCACCTTAGCCAATCGGGCAAGTCCCACCTTAGCAACAGCAAACTGCGGATCTGCGCGCAAAGCACGATTATAAAACGTCTCAGCCCAGGTAAACCTGCTCATCTCAATGTATGTCTCAGCTCTTTCATAGAGGGCGCGTGGATGGCTACGATCTATGAATTCTATCTCCTCATAGGTCTCAAGTGCCTGTTCGAAGTTTTCCTGCTTGCGCTGGACTCTCGCCAACAGCAGCAGAGCATCGATATTTTCAGGATCGGTGGCAAGGATATCTAACAACGCATCCTCAGCATCACTAAAGTTCTCCTGTGAGATAAGGGCCTGAGCATACATGAGAAGGAAACGATTATCATGCTGCAACTCCACCAGTTCTTCAATTTCGGCCTGTGCCTTTTCGGTCTGTCCTGTTTTTTCATAGAGCTGAAACAGCTGATAGCGAATATCCGGGTCATCACTTCGCACCACTTTTGCTTTCTCAAGAAGCTCAATAGCTTTTTCTACTCTCTCAGTAGAAATGTAGCCTCTTGCAAGCATTGCCATAACATCAGGATCATTGGGCTCTAAAGTATTTGCGATTTCCAGATTAATAAGCGCCTCGTTTACTTCACCCTTTCGCATAAGGAGAATACCAATTCTTTTGTTGGCCTCCAGATGCTGGGGATCTGCTTGAACATAATTTTGATACGCCTCAAGCTCCTGATCCTCATTACCCAAATTACCATGTACCTGGGCCATTTCAAGCCAAACCTCAGGCAACGAATCGGCAAACTCGGTACTTTGCTCCAGCAGCGCAACTGCCCTCTCCTGGTTTTCTTCATCTTCAGCATACAACAGCCCCAACCTCAACACATTGCGAAAATCCTGAGGATAGGATTTGATATTATTTTCGTAAATAGTTATGGCTTTGGAGATGTCGATTTCTTCATGAAGATTGGCTGTTTTATATGCAGCATCGGCATCTTCTGTACCCGGAACAGAGATATAATCCAGGTATGCTTTAGCAGCATTTTCCATATCTTCATCATTTTCATAGGATTGAGCCAACATCATCAACATTCGCCTCAGTGTTGGTACCCTCAGTCGTCTGTCTCTGAATTCTTTAATGGTCTGGGCAGCCTGGCTATACCTTCCTGATTTAAAACATGCCTCAGCATACATAATCAGCAACTCTATATCATTTGATACCTTTGTTACCGGTTCAAGATATTTGGCTGCATCCTCAAATTCTTCATTTTCAAAGGAAGCTTCTCCCACTGTCTTGGCCAGTTCAACGTCATCTGGATTTCTATCCAAATAGCGTCTGAACGCTCTTAATGCTTCCGCTTCTCTACCCTGTCCCTGATACAGCTCACCCAATTCTTTGTATTCTTCAACAGCTTCGGAATTCATCATTACCGTTTGTTCGTAGGTAATGATCGCTCCGTTTACATCACCACTTGCAGCCTGACTTCTTGCCAGTGCTGAAAGTGCATCAGTGTTTGTAGGGTCGAGCTGAAGAGCATCCTGATACATGTCGATTGCTTCCTCATGATTTCCCCGTCGCTGGTAAATCATCCCCAGGGTAGTATATGTGGAAAAGTCGGCATCTCCAGATTCTATTACACCAGTTAAAGCGGTTATAACCTCGCCCTCTTCTCCTTTGGCTATGACTATTTCAGCATACCTTTGATAAAACCCTTTGATATCGGGGTCGATTTCGATAGCAGCTCTGTAAGCTACAAGCGCACCGTCCAATTGATCCATTTCATACAGAGCATCCCCCAAATCACGCTGAGCCACAGCATCCTGTGGATTAAGCTCAAGATAGGTCCTCAATGCATCTACTGAAGCCTGTTTCTCTCCTTTTTGCTGATGAAGATGAAATAAACGGCGGAACACTTCCGCATCTTCAGGAGTAAGTTCTGCAAGATCTAAATACATCGACAGCGCTGTTTCGGTATCGTTGTTTTCATCGGCATAACGAGCAAGTCTCAGACGGCTTTCAGAATTACCCTGATCCAACTCAACAATTTTCTTATCTGTCTCTGCAAGCTCATCTGCAGAATCGGTGTTGTAATAACACGTTGCCAGGTTAACAAGAAATTCCATATTCCGGGGTTCTTTTTCTACCAGTGCCTCAAAATGACCTTGGGCATTTTGAAAGTCTGACTCTGTAAGCAGCACATCAGCAAGAATTTTTCTCGCTTCCCATCTATTTTCATCGAGTTCAAGTGCCCTGGTAGCTGCCGATTTTGCTTTTTGAAGATTTTCGGTATTATAAGCAGCGATTGCAATACCTTCTGAAGCGGCAGCACTGTTTTCAAGGTTATTACTTGTTTCAAAGTGCTCAAGTGCCTCTTCATACCTTTGAGCATCAAGATTATACTGGCCCAAGGAGAGGAATACGCTCGGATCGTTGGGGCTAAGGGCCATCATCGCTTCAAGTGTTTCTTTGGCCTTCTGATCCATATTGTTGTTTTCATAAAGATCAGCCAGACGAGCGTATCCTTCAACATCATTGGGATTCAGAGCGATCGCTCTTTCCAGGTGTTTAATCGCTTCTGTGCTGTTTTGCTGTCCCTCATGGGCATCAGCCAGGAGAAAATAGACATCGGAAACGATTTCACCATTTTCATCTGCGTTCCTGATGAACTCAAGATGTGGCAGCGCATCACCAAAATCCTTATTTTTTAGATGATTACGTGCAACCTTTTCCCGTGAAAAAAGTGCTTCTTTCTCTGTACTTTCACCAAAACTGCTCACAGCATTACTGAAAGCGTTAATGGCACCCTGTTGATCATTAATCTGCTCTTTGGATATCGCTTTCATGTAATAATCCATAGACTCCATCATGTCTTGCTGCACATTATCAAAGCCTCTTGCTGCCTCGCTGTAATTCTCAAGACCAAAATTGGCTCGTGCAATAAGCAAAGACGCTTCCGAAACATTGGTCTCTTTTTCTACTGCAGCATTGAGATAGGCAAGAGCGCTGTCAGCTACGCCTATTTCAACATAAGCCAAACCGATGCTATAAAGTATCTGCCCCTCTTCTTTTTCCATCAAAGCACGTTTAAGCAGAGGTATTGCCCTGTGGTATTCACCTTCATTGATGTAGATATTTCCAAGCTCACGGTTAGCAATGATGTTAGCAGAATCGGTTTCTATTACCTTCTCGAGTGCCTTTTTTGCATCAGAGGAGCGATCCAGATCGATACATGCACGAGCGTATTCCCAACTGGCTTCAGCAGTGAAATCCTGCTCAAGAGCCCTGTTTGCGAAAGTCATGGCATTTTGGGACTGGCCAAGCGAGTTATAGATTTTTGCAGCACCCAAAAGTGACTGGTAATGGTTAGCATCCATTCGGGAAGATACAAGGTAAGCAGCCAAAGCCTTTTCTATCATACCAAGTTTTTCATTAGCCTGAGCAATCTTTACCCATACCTCAGGGGTCCTCTGAGCAGGCGGAATCTGTTCATCTGCATAGTCCAGTGCTTCTCTGTAGTTTTCAGCATCCATTAAGTTCTGAAGCGTTTCATCCGCTGAGAGCCCAAATGGAACGGCAAGCAAAAGAAAAAATATCAGAGCCTTCTGTGCAATGGTCCTCTGTTTCGACATCCTAAACCTCCTCAGCGTATGCATACCCGCTGATATCAAGTTAAAGCAATAAATTATTATCGTTATTAAGCATTTAAAGAATGGACTTGTCTTACTAAAATGATTATTTGTCCCGTAATCCTGCAAGTTATCCAGGATCAATGTAGTAAATAATTCGGCATTTTAAGAAAGCTCAAAAGCCTCTTTGCTACAATTATTATATCCGCTCATGAAATTTTTAAACAGTTATCATTATTTTTTAGCGTTTAAAGCCTCTTTAAACCATTCCCATCGAAACAGTGGCCCGGGATCGGTCTTTGGTATCGCTCTTATTCCAAGCCTAACCGCCCTTTCTCCGGCTATGTCATCATGGCCAACATAATTAAAACCCCTGCAATACCTCTTTTGCATATCACCACACAAATTTATTAGAGAAATATACTGCTTTTCAGTAAAACCAGAGTGATGAGTTGCTACAAATTCTATACCTATCGAAAATTCATTGACCCCTTTGCGGCAATCGGGAGGGGGCATAATGCTTGCTCCGCTATGCCAGGCTTTCTTCTCCTCCGGGACGAGTCTTACGATCTGACCATCTCTGCATATTAGATAATGACTACTTACCCCATAATCGCAAAAGATCTTCACTATCTGCTCAAAATTATACTTACCGGACTCAGTTCTTTCAACCGCACTTATATAATGGAATACCACGGTATCGATTATGTCGCCCGTTCGATCTTCCCAAAGATGCTGCTTTTCTGAATCCTCAATCCTCTTTCCAATGGTTTTCCCATCAGCGAGAAAATCATTACGTCTATTTAACAGGCAATCGACAATTTTCACCAGCATCCTCAAAAAAGTTGAAAGAGTTAAAACAATTAGCTAATTTCATGGAATGAACACCATTAAACAAGCCGTGCTTCTAACCGGAGCCCCAAAACGAATTGGACTCTCACTTGCACGTGAGTGCCTAAAGATGGGATTTTCAGTAATCATTCACTATAGAAGCAGTCCAGAACCTGCTTTAAGCGAACTGTCCGGACACCCCGATGTGTTTTTTATAAAATGTGACCTGAGTGACTGCTATTCAAGTTTTAGTAAAAAAATAATGGAACTACCTGTTATACTAAAAGGGCTGGTAAACAATGCATCCCTCTTCACCAGCGGTGACCTTTCAAATCCTGATCATTTAAAAGAGCTGCTTGAAATAAACGTTATGGCACCTGTTCGGCTCGTTGCCTCCCTGGCCCCGCTTATAAAAAAGGGTTGGGTAATCAATATTACCGATGCATATATCGATAGTTTTAACAGAAAGTTTCAGAACTACCGCATATCTAAAAAAATATTAACCGATATAACCAAACAGATGGCCTCCTTATATGCACCAGAAATTAGAGTAAATGCAATTGCCCCAGGGGCTATACTCCCTGCTGAATCCGGCCAGGAGACCAGGAAGCAATTTGATGGGCTTAAAACAAAAATCCCCCTGAAGGAAACCGGGAACCTAAAAACAATTGGCCAGACATTTCGCTTTTTGGTAGAAAATGATTACATCTGTGGGGAAGTAATCAGAGTCGATGGTGGCTTGCATCTTAGTTGCTGACTTTATAAGGAGCAACGGATTCCAGTATTAATGGATAAACTCTGTCTATATGCTTAGCGATTGTATCAAATGATTTTTGATACGCCTTTAGAGAACCCCCGATAGGATCTTTTATGTTTCCCTTTTTACTCTCTTTTCCCGGCCAGGAACCAAGAAGGAATGTATTATCCAGCACTCTTGGGAAGAAAAGTTTAATGAACTCTTTATGAACAAACTCCATGGTAAAAATAAGATCAGCACTTAAAAGCTCCTCCGGAACCAATTGTCTTGAAGTGTGTTGGGAGATATCTATTCCCTTTTTAGAGCACACAGTGACTGCATTTTCTGAAGCGGGCTTACTATCCAGACCATGAGTACCCATAGAGCTAACAGTACAGTCAGTGACCTTGGATTCGCTTAGCTTCTTTCTCAGTATGCCCTCAGCCATGGGGCTTCTGCATATGTTACCAGTGCATATGAAAACTATCTGGTTTTTCGACATTTATATCCTTTGGTTTAAAAGTGCTGCGGCCAGAGATATTTTTATAGAGGAAAAATAGTATTTTAAACTGAAAAATACAGGAGATTCAAACATGTCTTTAACTAGTGAAGAAAAAGGAATCATAGAAGAAGCACTTTCGGTGTATGTGCAGATTGTTTCACGTCAGGTACCCCCTCAACAGGTGCAGCAGCTTGCAGCAGTGGCGCAGGGTATAGTCAAGAAACTGGATCAGGTAGGGTCAGGCGCACAGAAAGGTGCCAACAAACCAGCCGGAATCAGTGATGAATGGTTCAAAAATGTATGCTCCTCGTGTGAGAAACTGGAAGCATCCGGATGCAGTGATAAGGTAACAGAGAAGTTTCCGGGTAAATGTGACCCGATTCTTCATTACGAACGCGATAAAGTGCTGGGTAAAAGGTAAGCTGCATGAGAATCATGCAGCTTTTATGATATAGAAGCTCTTTTTTCCCTTCTGGAACAGGATATACTTATCGCTTATAAGCCTTGAAGTATCAACCTTTAAGTTAGAGTCGGTTATTTTTTCCTTATTCATTTGAACCCCACCCTGTGCGATAAGCCTTCGGGCCTCACCCTTCGAAGAGAACATTGAGCTCTTTTCTGCCAAAAGTTCCAGAAGCGCCACTCCGTTACTCAAAGCATCTCTTGAAACCTGGGCCTGAGGCACCCCTTCGAAGATCGATAAGAAATCCTGCTCTGAAAGCTTAAGAAGCGCTTCTGAGGTTCCTTTGCCAAAAAGGATCTGAGAGGCTTCAACTGCCATTCTGTAATCACTTTCTGAGTGCACTCTGATAGTCACATCCTCAGCCAACGCCTTTTGCATAATTCTTTCGTGTGGTGCCTCACTGTGTCTTTGCTCAAGGTCCTCAATCTGCTCTTTTGATAGAAGTGTGAAGATTCTCAAAAGCTTTGGCGCATCCTCATCGGTGCAATTCATCCAATACTGGAAAAATTTATAGGGTGAAGTCATCTGCGGATCAAGCCAAACACTCTCGCCACCTTCAGACTTACCAAACTTTTTACCATCGGATCTGGTGAGCAGAGGACAGGTTAAAGCAAAACTCTCCCCTCCCCCTTTTCGTCGTACAAGCTCGGTCCCGGAAGTGATATTACCCCACTGATCCGATCCTCCCATCTGAATGGAGCAGTTTTTATTCTTATAAAGCCAGTAAAAATCGTATGCCTGAAGCAATTGGTAGCTAAACTCTGTAAAAGAAATCCCCTGATCGTAACGACTTTTCACCGAGTCTTTAGACATCATGTAATTAACGCTAAGGTGTTTGCCTACATCCCGCAGAAAATCCAGAAAGGTGATGTCTTTCAACCAATCATAATTGTTGACTATCTCCGCATTGTTTGAATCCTGGGAGAAATCGAGGAATTTTTCGAGCTGTTTTTTTATTCTCCCCTGATTATCAGCAATCTCTTCGAGGGTGAGCAGGTTTCTTTCCTGACTTTTTCCCGATGGATCCCCGATCATTCCTGTTGCTCCGCCCACTAACGCAAGCGGTTTATGGCCACAGCGCTGAAAATGCATCAAAAGCATTATTGGTATCAGATGCCCAATGTGAAGCGATTTGCCGGTAGGATCAAACCCTGCATATCCCACACACATCCCCTCAAGAAGCTTTTCCTCTGCACCGGGAGTGATGTCATGAATCATCCCTCTCCACCTAAGCTCTTCTATGAAATTCATATCATACACCCTTTCCACTCTCAAATTCTAAACACAAAGAGATGGAAAATAATAAAAAGAGAACCCGATTTTTAGATTATTATTTCCATGCATAACCAAGTACACCTTTTTTTGAGCTCAAACTGATACGAATACAATAAAAGTACTGTTACCTATTTGGCACTTATAATTAATTTTATACTACTAATCGGTTTTAATTTTTTAACTTTAAAGGGGTAGTGTCTGGAATTCCTGCACCCAATCATTGAAACCAACATACTGCTAGCCTGGTTAGTTCTAATCGTCGCTTTCATTATACTTGCAAAGTGCGCCGATCTATTTGTAGAAAGTGCGGTAGTTATAGCAGATCGGTTTAAAATTCCAAAACTGGTGATTGGAATTGTACTTGTCTCTCTTGCCACTACCACCCCGGAGATGACAGTTTCTTTGATCTCTGCTTTTAGAGGCAAACCTGAAATGGCCCTTGGTAATGCTATCGGCTCGGTAATTTGTGACGATGGTATTGCGTTGGCACTTGCAGGTATCGTCTCCGTCGGAGTTATTACGATTCAACCTCGTGTGCTAAAAATATCTGCCACCTTTTTAATACTGCTTCAGCTTGTAACGTTTTTCTTCGTAATTGGGAACAATACTTTAAACCGGTGGCAGGGAGGCGTACTGGTAAGTATCCTCGCTGTATACATAGCGGTACTGTACCATCAACATAAAAGAGGTAAACTGCATTCGGAAATGGAGCTGATGGAATTAGACAGGGAGATTGAAAAAGAGAAGAAAAAGAGTTTAAAGATCCTAAGTTTTGTATTTTTGATTGGTCTTGGTGGAATTATAATTTCAAGCGAACTGATCGTTACCTCGGCTGTGCACATCGCCGGCTGGATGGCAATCCCCCAGTCTGTGGTAGCACTTACCATTATTGCACTTGGTACCTCTTTACCCGAAATTGCAACCAGTGTAATAGCAGCACGTAAAGGGGAAGGTCAAATAGCAGTGGGTAATATACTGGGAGCTGATATTCTTAATATTAGTTGGGTGGCAGGAGTGTCTGCTATAGCAAATCCGCTCGTTTTAGAGCGCCGGGAGATTTTATTTATGTTTCCCTCCATGTTTATCATCGTTGGAGCAATGCTTATCATGTTACGTATGGGCTACAGTCTCACCAGAAAAAAAGGGATAGCTCTTCTTAGCCTCTATATTCTGTATGTTATCAGTTTTCTTCTTATTTTTCCCAGAAACAATTAATTCTACATGGAGATAAAAGCATTTTTCAGATGCTCAACTTCCCCCTTTACTACCGCTATAACATCAAATCTGCAGGGTTTATTTACAATTTTATGTTCCATCATATACCTGCGAGCCACCCTGATCAGATTTTTCTGTTTTGAAGGGGTTATTGAGAAAAGAGGGTTTCTTGAACCATACCTGGCAGATTTCACCTCCACAAAAACGAACGTGCCATCCATATCCTGTGCGATACAGTCTATCTCACCAGCCTTGGTTTGAAAATTTCGGGAGACAATAGTATACCCCTTCCCCAGAAGGTATTCAACGGCGCGATTCTCACCGATTCGACCCTTTTCACGAGTGTTCATAAGCGCCCTGCCTTCACTGTTGGCTATTGGGTGTAATCACTAATGATTAAGAATGTGTAAAAGAAAAGCAACGCCTAATCCTGCAAGCATAAGCCAGGTAAGCCATTGGGTTTTGGCCATGTCAAGCCAATATCTTTTATCAAATAACCAATTTTTTTTATAAGGATTGTAACCACGTCTGTCTCCGCTGCGACGATCGGTTATACGCTGATCGGTATAAGTTTTGGCCCCCTTATCCTTTGCACCTATTGAAGGAATCCGAAACTGAACGGTTGTATGTTCTACCCTTTCGCTTATATCAACCGAGTCCAGATGGTTTAGCATCTCCTCAATTGAATCGTAGCGGTCCCGTTTATCTTTTTTCAACGCCTTAAGGATGATCAGCTCCAAACGCTTGGGGGTATCTTTTCTTTTAAGTGATGGTGGAACAGGTAATTCATGTACCTGCTTATATGCCACCGCCATGGAGTTATTTGCAGTAAAAGGAGGACGGCGGGTTAAAAGCTCATAAATCACTACACCAAGAGAGTAGATGTCGGTTTTCATGTCCAGCTTTTTTCCCTGAGCCTGTTCGGGAGACATGTACTCAGGTGTCCCTACTGCAGAGCCGGTCATGGTGATACCAGTACCGGTAAAAATTTTGGCTATACCAAAATCAGTTATTCTGACAATACCTTTTTTGTCAAGCAGGATATTCTGTGGTTTTATATCCCTGTGAATAATATTGTTATTATGCGCATAACGCAACCCCCGGCATATCTGTTTTGCAAGATCAACAATTTCCTGTATAGAAAGGGATCGCCTTTCGGCTATGTAACTTTCCAAATTTTTACCATCAACATATTGCATGGCAAAAAAACTGTAACCATCATCCTCACCATACTCAAAAATGCTGACTATATTTTGGTGCTGCAGAAGCGAGATGGCCTTTGCTTCAATCTCAAACCGTTTGGCAAATTCGGTATCCCTTGAAAATTGAGGGGGAAGAACCTTTAGCGCTACGGTTCTTTTTAGTGGCTCCTGGAGTGCTTTGTAGATATCACCCATTCCGCCACCACCAATTTTACTTAAAATTTTATAGTTTCCTATACTGTCAGGGATAATCTCGGTTGTTTTATTTCTAATCATTTAAAACACTCTTATGGTTAATTTATTCAGACAGTTCTTGCACTGCTTCTGCCGGTAAGAGCCACAATCATTAAAATAATTAATCCGGTGGTCAGGTAAAACAACGATGTCCACTCTTTTGCCATCCCCACATTTTGCTCAAAGACGAAACTGTTTAGCATCATACTATAGATAGGTTTAAAAAACGTAAGCTCACCAATCCAGCGCCCCGGGCCACTCATGGCATCCACAGGCAGAAGAATACCGGAAAAAACAATTTGGGGGATAAGTACCATTGGCATTATACTTAAAGCCCTCCCAACCGTAGTACTAAGCGCACTCACTGTAAGTCCCAGAGTACTGCCGCAAAAAGTTGCAACTGCAAGTAGGAAAAACAGCAAAAAAGAAACAGGTAAATTCCCAAACAGAATATGAAGTGAAGAAGCAAAGAGCAGTGCCTGAGCTAAAGAGAGAACAAAGCAAGAGCCAAGCCGGGCCAGAATATAAGACCCAGGCTGCATCCCAGCACTTCTCTCTCTTCTTAGAATCCACCACTCACGCGCAATTTCCCTGACCGAATTAAGCGCCCCAAGCCAAAGAGCCGAAATGGTAAGTGCACAATAAAAATTAGCAGGAAAAAGTGCTGCATCGGCTCTAAAAACAAGTGCCAGGAAAAATGCCATCAGTGGGGCCTGCAAAAAAAGCAGTAGAAGATTGAGCTTATTTCTTACAGTGACCTTTAAATATCTCGATAAGAGTATCACCAACTGAGACAGAACTCTCTTGATGAAAAATCGGTTTTGAAGCGGGAGCAAGAAAAGTGATATTTTCTCTTTTAAGGGCAAGCAACGGTGTGTTTCTTTATCAATCAACAATTCACTGGGCGGAAAGGGAAGTGAGTTTGGCCCCGAAGTTTCCTCATACACTTCCGCTAAAGAGGATACCCCAAAGTGGCTGCAAATACTTTCTGGTTGTCCGTTATAAAGAACCTTGCCCTCGTGAAGGAAAATAATTCGGTCACAAAGCTCTATTTGCTCAAGGGAGTGGGTAATAAGCAGTAACGTGTGTCCCTTATCAGAGATTCTGCGAAACAGTTTCATAAAACGTCTGACCAGACCAGGATCGAGTCCGTCAAGTGGTTCATCAAGAATGACCAGTCCCGGTGAAGCAAGCAGCTCAATTCCCAGGTGTACCCGCTTTCTCTCACCACCCGAAAGCTCCCTCACCCTACGCTCACATAATGCCCCAAGCTCAAGCAGTTCAACGATCTGCTTAACCCTGACCACACGCTCAGCTTTTGTGCTGTCTGAAGAAAGCCGTAGAACAGACTGCTCAACAAAGGTTTCCCAAACTGTCAGTTCCGGGCGAAGCAGATCACTTTGAGATACATAGCCAATATCTCTGCGCGACACATTTGCAAGCTTTTCAGCCAGCAGCCCGTTGATGCAAACAGAACCGGATTGGGGAACTATCTCCCCGGTTAAAACCCTGCTCAAAATACTTTTCCCTGATCCCGATGAACCAAGAAGCGAAACAAAAGCCCCGGGTTCCACTGAAATACTCACGTTTCTTAAAAACACCCGTTTTTTCAAGGCGACATTCACATTGGAAGCTTCAATGCACGCCCCTCTCTTCGCATCACTACTATGGAGAAAACCACCCTGCACATAAAACCTAAATGGGCCTATGTGTATAACATCTCCCTCGAAAACCTCAGCACGTCTGATCGCTTTACCGTTTACATAGGTTCCGTTGGTGCTTCCATTGTCGATTAGTTCATAGCCATCGGGACCTGATCTGAACCGCGCGTGCACTCTGGAAACCAGGGGATGAGAAAGCGAGATCTCATTTTGCTCCGAGCGACCTATGCTGATCTCTCTTTTGTCCTCAATGGTGACTGTGCGCGCGGGGGAAAGTAAAGTGAAGGCAAGCTGTTTATTTTCTATTGTGATGGCAAACTGAAGCACACCAAATGAAAGTATTGAGCCGTTTTTGAGAATCGCCTTCTGAAACGAACGGCCATCCACATAGATACCATATTTGCTGCCGGTATCAAATATTTCTGGTTTTGAGCTGTCGCAGCGGACCAGTGCATGCTTTCTGGACACCCCTACCCCGGCAAGCCGCATAGCACAGGAAGGGTCTTTGCCTATGGTGCGCTCACGACCATCCAGTGGAAAATAGTAAACACTCTCTGCATCATAGTCCAGATCAAAAGTGTCATTCATTTACTAGTTTTTTTACCAGCTCTACCAGTTCACAGCGGGTTTGTTCAAGATCATCATTAACGATCTCATACTCATAGCGTCCCTGTTCTCTGGCAAACTGCAGCTCCTTTTTCGCGTTTTGGAGGCGCAGTCGTACCGTGGCCTCATCATCAGTGTTTCTGCCCCTGAGCCTTCGCTCAAGCTCCTGTGCTGAAGGTGGTACGATAAGTATGCCAACCGCTTCGGGATACACGGCATCAAACTTTTTCTTCCCATAAACATCGATATCCATTATAATGCTGCGGGAAGAGCTGATCACCTCATCGATAAATTTTTTAGGAGTACCGTAGTAGTTGCCATGTACAAGCTCCCACTCCGCGAACTCTCCCTTTTCGACGCGCTCCTTAAACTCCTGCTGCTGCATGAAAAAGTAGTGCTCCCCGTGACGTTCACCAGGACGTGGTTTTCGGGTTGTAGCGGAGATCGAATACACAAGACCGGGTACCGTTTTTATCAGATATTTAAGCAACGTAGTCTTACCAGCACCCGATGGTGCAGAAAACACCAATATTTTTCCTCTTTTTTTATCACTCATATATCTTCTTCAACTTTAAAATGGTAAAATGTATGTCTCAGTCTCTGTCTTCTTTACTCTGAGCCGCTTCCTGCGCACGCTGCTCCATTACGGCCTTTATCTCCAATGCCTCCTCTTTAAGATCCCGCTCCATAGTAAGCAGACGTTCAAGCTTGCTAAGGGTGTTTATCATACCGTTCATGGTCTTACTTATAACCAAAAACAGAATAAAGAGGAAGAACAAAGTTGTTAGGGCAATAATTATATGAGCAACCATTCAAAAACTCCAAAATTCAGACAACGTGTCTCCAAAAATAGTAAAATACATTCTGTTCGCTACCAGGTTCCTTTCTATAGAGCTAAATTATAGTCTTTGAGTTGAAAAAAAAACAGCCGTTTTCGTCTCAATTTGAATTATCGCCAGGAGTTCTGCCTAAAATTGAGACCCAAGTTCATTTGTCTATACAGTAATATTTTGGTGGCCCAAATATTGAGTATTTAAGGAATGTGGTATGAATAGAGAGTGAACAGTAAGGAATACTGCGCTGTTGCACTCCCGCTATAGCCTTTTACCGGCCGGGCCTTTTTTTGGAACTGTTTTTGCACCCTCTTTTTAATGATCTCCCGCCCTTTGGGTGGGGTTATTGTTCTACAATGGTAAAGAAAGGGGACACTATATGGCAACGATAGCCATAAACGGTCTTGGCAGAATAGGCAGAGCATCACTGAAGATTATTATGGATAATCCTCAGCTTGAGCTTGTTGCTGTTAACGATCTCCTTCCCTCAGAAAACCTTGCCTATCTTCTTAAATACGATACGGTATACGGTCGCTACCAAAAGGAGGTTAGTGGGGAAGGTGATTCGATAAATATCGGTGGTAAGAGCATCAAATTGTTCAATATCAAAAACCCCGTTGAGCTTCCATGGAAAGACCTGGGGGTAGATATAGTGCTTGAATGCACGGGTATTTTCTCCAAAAAAGATCAGCTTCAGATGCATCTGGATGCTGGAGCAAAGTACGCGGTGCTTTCCGCTCCCGGAAAAGGCGGTGGCATAAAAACCGTTGTTCCGGGGGTAAATTCAGCAGAAAAAGAGGATACCATTTTCTCTACCGCAAGTTGTACCACCAACTGTATCGCGCCGGTAGTAGAAATCATGAAACGAAGAATAGGTATTGAAAAAGCACTCATGACTACCATTCATGCCTATACTTCATCTCAAAACATAGTAGACGGTCCCAGTAAGAAGGTACGCAGGGGACGTGCAGGGGCAATAAATTTGGTGCCGACATCAACGGGCGCGGCAAAAGCCACAGCACTGGTTATCGAAGACCTTGAAGGCATTTTCGATGGGGTCGCGATACGGGCACCCGTACCAGTGGGATCCGTTTCAGACATCGTTTTTGTTACCAACCGGACCACTTCCGTTACAGAAATCAACAGCGTCTTTCAGGAAGAGAGCACGACCAATCGCTATAAAGGTATTCTCGGTGTTTCAGAGGAGGAGATTGTCTCTTCAGATATCATCGGTGATACCAGAGGCTCAATTGTTGACCTTACCATGACCATGGTGGTTGGCTCAAATCTGGTGAAAATTATGAGCTGGTATGATAATGAGTGGGGATATGCCTCACAGATGGTCCGTGAATCCGCGCGAGTTGCTAAAATGCTTGAATAGCTTGGTTTGGGGCGGTACTTTCTGTTTCTCAGTGCAGAAAGTACCCTCGTTTTTCTTATCACTTAACCCTATAGGTTACTTTCTATGAACTACAAAGGCAAAGAGATTACAGCTGTCATTCTCGATCTTGATGGAGTGATTACCGACACCGCATCTCTTCACACAAAAGCCTGGAAAGAGATGTTTGATTCCTTTTTGCAAAAAAGATCTTCCGGTGGCGAATTTAAACCCTTTGATCCCGTTTGGGAGTATTTGCACTATGTGGATGGCAAGCCACGCTACGAAGGAGCGCGGGCATTTCTTGAATCACGGGGTATAGAGCTACCGTTTGGTTCTTCACAGGATAGCCCAGATGCAGAAACGGTGTGTGGGCTCGGCAACCGAAAAAACATCATCTACAATTCACTGCTAAAAAGCCAGGGTGCTGTTGTTTTCGAAGATACGGTGGAGATGGTAAAAAAGTGGTTGTCTCATGGTATTAAACTGGCGGTGATCTCTGCCAGTAAAAACTGCCGTGATGTGCTTCAAAGTGTCGATATGGAAAAGTATTTTAGAGTAATAATCGATGGTAACGATGCGCTCAGTCTGAATCTTAGGGGTAAACCTGAGCCGGATGTGTTTGTTGCTGCAGCTCAAAAGCTTGGGGTGAGCAAAGATACCGCAGCGATTGTGGAAGACGCAACGTCAGGAGTAGAAGCGGGCAAAAAGGGTGGCTTTCACCTGACAATTGGTGTGGCAAGACACAACAGCAGACCCGATCTTTTGTATAAAAGCGGGGCCGATATCGTAATCGCAACACTCACTGAGCTGGATACCGAGGAGATCACAGAGCGTAAATCTCCTCAGGAGCTTCCATCAGCACTCAACCATGCAAGCACAATCGCTTCACGGCTAAAGGAAAGTTGTTCAACACTTTTTATTGATTATGATGGTACACTTACACCAATAATCGATTCGCCCAGAGCCGCATTTTTGTCTCCTTCAATGAAAAACACCCTCAAAAACCTTTCATCAGTTTTCAATGTGGCAATAATCAGCGGAAGAGATCTTCAGGAAGTTAAACGTTTGGTGGGCATAAGCAGCATTTACTATGCCGGTAGCCATGGTTTTGATATCAGCGGGCCGGAGGACATGAGGTTTCAACTGCAGCAGGCTATTGAGACTTTACCCCTTTTAGATACCACCGAAAAAGCCCTTAAAGAGGAGCTTAAAGCTATTGAAGGTGTATTCATGGAACGTAAGAAATTTTCACTGGCAATACACTACCGCAGTGTGAAAAACGATGATCTTAGCATGTTCCAAAATAAAATTGACGCTCAGGCGACTCAAACAGATAAGTTAAAGCTTACTTACGGTAAAAAAGTAATTGAGTTTAAGCCGGCTTTAGACTGGCACAAGGGTAAAGCAGTCAGTTGGATTTCACAGAAACTTCATCAGAACGGGTGTTATCCGCTTTCAATATACATAGGGGATGATATAACCGATGAAGATGCCCTTAAAGAGGTGGCACACAATAATGGAATACCAATTCTGGTTGGTGATCATGGAATACCTACTGCCGCGCGTTTTTCGTTGCAATCACCAGATGAAGTTGAGCTTTTTCTAAATAAGCTTACTCATTACTATAAATAGAAAAAGTACGGGTAAACAGGTTTATGAGGTTTCAACCGGAGCGATACATCTCTCAGCTGGACTCTTCAAAAACACTATTACAGGCTTTGTGCACCTATTTTCAGGGCAATGCTTTTCCTAACGCGGGAATCACTCCGGTGCCAAACTTTTTAGCCGGAGTCGTGCAGTTTTTACCTCAATGGGTACGATCACAGATCTACACGTACGGTGGATGGTGGGAGGGGATAGATAAAAAGAAGCTTTCACAGGTGCAATCACAGGATATTACCCGCTGGGCTCTCGATCATTATCCTGGCAGCTGCTATGGTGGTTTGATGCTGGGTTCATCTAACGGTGCGGCGATTCACCTCGCGGCAGCTCTCAAAACGCCATGGCTCCCTCAAACTGTTATGATTCCGGTACGAAGAAGGTGCCACCCCGATGATGTCTGGGGTGATAAAGAGTGGGGCGAAAAAGTCAGAAAAGTCATTACAGAAAACAACCGCGATCTTGCCGTGTATCAGGCACACGACCCCATTCAGGATCGTTTGTTAATGAAAAGAGTATCACTGTTTAGATTAAAACAGCTTCAGCTCCATCCCCCCGTTTATCACTTCTTAAACACAAAGGTTCTGAGTGATTCTCCTGTCATTACAATAGAGTGCAATCATAAATGGCCTCTGTATACAAGCTCAGAGAGATCCTTTTTTCAGGTGGGCGGATTTGGCGATGTCCGGCCACGGGAATATATCAAAGGATCCAGGAGAGTAGGACATTTTCTCAGGGAGAATAACTCCGGTTTAAGCCTTTGGACAAACAGAGGTCCAGACACAACCGGTCCTGAGGCGGAATGGGGGTTCCAAAAGTCTATCCTTGAAAGTATCAGAAAGATAAAAAACCGTACGCTTATCCGTGTCATATTTCGGGATCCTGAAGATCTCAGCCCATTTGTGGCAGACCTGTACTCTTTTTGGTACGGTAAATATGGCTACCCGGAAACATCACAGATTATAGCGGAGTCCTTTTGCCTGCTTGAGCCTTTTCTTGCAGAAAGGTATCGTTTACTTCCGTTCTGGATGGCTTTTAACACTTCCGTATCTCTCCGTTCACTGAGCGGATATGTTAAAAAGCGCACTATAAACAGAATTCTTACACTGCTCTTTGCCCCCGGAGTGAAAGGTATAGGCGCAGTTTCTGTAGATCAGTGGTATGAGCAACTAATCAGTTTGGGGGCCGAAGTGTACTTTCCGGGGACAAAAAAGCAGCTATACCCCTGTGATCCCGGGTTCGTTTTGAGGTATCATGATCAGCTAAAAAAGTTGCTATCAGCCCGGCCGCATCCTCCACTGCCAAAACTCCAACCCGATGAGATGCTCAGTTTCTATAAGAAAAACCGGTGGAAGTATTCGGTGAAGATAGTTGTTGAGAAGCTGTAAGGGGCATGGGATTCAAAGCAACGGCAGGAAATTTGCATGATAATTCTTACAATTTTTAAACAGGGTATAAAGCGCTAAAGCAACCAGAAATAAAGATTGGAGAGGTATTACTATGGCTGCACAATCAAGTTACATTATGTGGTTTGAAGAGCTTGGGAATGAAAATGTCGAACTGGTTGGTGGTAAAAACGCATCTCTTGGAGAGATGATCCGCTCTTTAAAAGAGCAGAAGGTAAGAATACCCGATGGGTTCGCTACAACATCGGAGGCATATCGACGTTTTCTCTACGCAAACCAGCTTGATAACAAAATTCAATCGCTTATCGATTCCTTCCAGCGGGGTGATAAACAGTTGGCAGATGTTGGCAGATCCATAAGAGATCTGTTTCTTCAGTCGGAATTTCCCGAGGAATTTTCAAGAGAGATTAGAGAAAACTATCGCGAACTCTCCAGACGTTACGGAGTTAAGGAGGCCGATGTTGCAGTGAGAAGCAGCGCAACGGCCGAGGACCTTCCCACTGCCAGTTTTGCAGGACAGCAGGAGACCTTTTTGAATATCTCCGGTGAAGAACAGCTTCTTCTCTCCTGTAAGCGTTGTTTTGCGTCACTTTTTACCGACAGAGCGATCTCCTACAGAACAGAAAAAGGGTTCGACCATATGAAAGTCGCTCTGTCCGTTGGAATACAGAAGATGGTCAGATCCGATCTGGCAGGATCGGGAGTGATGTTCACGCTTGATACCGATACCGGTTTTCCCAATGTGGTAATGATAAACGCCGGATGGGGTCTTGGTGAAACGGTGGTGCAGGGATCGATCACCCCCGATGAATACGTGGTATTTAAACCGCTCCTCGATAAGCCTGGCAAAAAACCGGTGGTAGGACTATCCATGGGTGAAAAGGCACGAAAGATGGTTTACAGTGGTGGCGGAACATCGACCACAAGAACAGTGGATACCAGTCATCACGAACGCTCTACTTTTGTATTAACCAACGATGAAATAATCACGCTGGCCAGATGGGCCACAGTCATCGAAAAGCATTATGGTAAACCGATGGATCTTGAGTGGGCTAAGGATGGAGAGACAAACGACATATTTATTGTTCAGGCCAGACCGGAAACGGTTCAGTCTCAAAAGCAGCCTAAATCTCTTAAGGCGTACAGTTTAAAACAGGAGGGAAAAAGAATCGCCCAAGGATCCGCTATTGGGGAAAGTATCGCCACTGGTAAGGCTCAGATGATTCGTTCGCCTGAGCAGAAGGATCAGTTCAGGGATGGTTCCATACTGATCACCGGTATGACTGATCCCGACTGGGTTCCAATTATGAAACGGGCAAGTGGTATCATTACCGATCATGGCGGAAGAACTTCACATGCAGCTATAGTCAGCAGGGAGCTTGGAATACCCGCAATTGTGGGCACCGGAAGCGGCACAAAGGATATCCCAGACAAAGAGGAAATCACTCTTTCCTGTGCAGAAGGAAAACAGGGGTATGTTTATGAAGGAACACTTGAATATGAAGAGAGGGAGATAGACATCGAAAAGCTTCCCACACCTCCAGTTGATATCATGATTAATATTGCAAGTCCCGACTCCGCTTTTAGATGGTGGCAACTGCCTGTTAAGGGTATAGGTCTCGCGCGAATGGAATTTATAATCAATAATGCCATTAAGATTCACCCAATGGCTCTTGCTCACTACGACTCAATACAAAGTGAGGAGGATAAGGCGCTGATAGATGAACTGACCTATACCTATGAAGACAAAAAGCAATACTTCATCGATAATTTAGCGTATGGAATTGCCCGTATCGCCGCATCACAACACCCGGAACCGGTTATTGTAAGGATGAGTGATTTTAAAACAAATGAGTACGCGAATCTCATTGGTGGAAAGCAGTTTGAACCCGAAGAAGCAAATCCGATGCTTGGTTTCAGAGGCGCTTCCAGATACTATGATGACCGGTACAGGGATGGATTTACTCTTGAGTGCCTTGCCATGAAAAAGGTAAGAGATGAGATCGGACTCGATAATGTAAAAGTGATGATCCCGTTTTGCAGATCAATTGATGAAGCAAAGAAAGTTCTTGAGGTTATGGAAGGCAATGGGCTTAAACGGGGTGAGAGTAATCTTGAAGTCTATGTGATGTGTGAAATACCATCTAATGTAGTCATCGCGGAGAAGTTTTCGGAACTATTTGATGGGTTCTCAATTGGATCAAATGATCTAACACAACTTGTGCTTGGGGTCGACAGAGATTCTGCTGAACTCAAAGAGCTCTTTGACGAGAGAAATGACGCGGTTAAAGAGATGGTAAGAATGGTAATCAAAAAAGCACACGCGGCAGGACGGAAGGTTGGCATTTGCGGGGAAGCGCCAAGTAATTATCCCGACTTCGCGGAGTTTCTGATACGTGAGGGAATCGATTCAATCTCGTTAAACCCCGACAGTGTTATTGGGGTAATGGAGTATACATCAAAAATAGAAAAATAGCGGTACGGCTACGCACAACGAACTCTATCAAAAGCATACTGGTCCCCTAAGCTGCGTTTGCATTGAATGCGGCTTTTATTCCTCTGCACCGCAACTGTTTGGTTGCGGTGGCTTTAGTTTTCATATCCATGCTTTAGTATCACCAAGGCATTGAATATACCCTCCAAAGTTCAAATTAGCATACCCCAAAAAAGAGTGCGTGTTTAATCGTTGTACCCAAAAGGACCGTTATCTATTTTCATTTTTACAGGATATTTACCCACTCTTCACCACAAGCCGGATACAGTATGAAATTAGAGATGATAAAAGAGCATATCAACAGGACAGTTAAAAATGATCAGTTATTGATTGGGTTCTTCCATGCACAGGCAACCAATTCACGTCGGTATCTTGTTACTGTTTGCAAGGACACAATACATTTTAATCTTATCAATTTTCTGGAAAAAGTTGAAGTTTCAGACATCTTTAGCTACCGGGAAATTGCCAGCATAAACATCATCAAAATGGCCAAATACTGCAGGTTACATTTCTTTTTCCAAAATGGCCGAAAGCTCACTCTTAAAGCCCCCTACCGGTCGGTATCTAAACCCCTCTTTATTACCGATGAGATACTGGAGCGTCTGCAACCACCAAGTGAGGTATCATAATGTTATACTTTCTTTTTTACGCGGTTATTTATACTGCTGTTTTAACATTGTATAAACCTGAACCCAAAAGTTTAAAAACGCCGATTCCAGGCCTGAGGGAAAATATCGCATCCATTAAAGTTTCGCTCATTTTAGGACTGGTATTACTATTCATCTTTCTGATCACAAGTAATTTTGAGTTTATCTATTTGGATGATGGTATAGGTAGTCGCTTATCCATGAACAATATTAAATATCTTTCAGGGAGATGGTTCATTCAGGCGATTACCCATGTGTTTATCCACTTGAATCAAACGCATCTGTTGAGCAATGTCGCTGCCATCGGTTTACTTTCAGCGTACGAAAGGCGTGTTGGGGCGAAACGATATATACAGGTATTTGTGATTGCAACCATTGCTTCTGCTCTTTCTGTTATCTTTTTACCTATGCAAACAGAGACACTTGGAGTATCAGGTGCTGTATTTGGATTGGGCGCTGCATACTTTCTTGATAGGAAAAACATCTCCTTAAAAGACTGGCTTCGCACTATCGCTGTTATTTTGGGTTTATATTTGGTACTTACACTACTTGAAATGTTGGATAGCAGTTCAGTTAATGCTGATGAAGGGGCTCATATTTTAGGGTTTATCTCCGCTGCGATCTTTTGTAAAATAATTCCCCGTAAACAAACTGTAACCCCTGATGATGAGGAGGTGTTTAAGCCTCCCCTGCTTAACTTTGAACGCTTTTTGGCTATTGAATCTATCCTTGTTGTTGCCTTACTCGCAATTTTTTATATAACTTTACAGGATATTAGAATGGAGGGGTTGGTAATTGATGATTTAGAAAACAATAACCACGTCTACTATGAAAACATAGAGTTGGATGAACTATCGTTATACATCGATTCGTTACGTGGCTATGGTTTTTTCAATCACACTCCAAATATGTTTTTAAAATTCGAATATAATGATGATGGAATACTTACCGTGCTCTTCCCTGCCCATCACAGCTACTGGGAAAACTATGCGGTAAAAGGATATTTTACTGCGATAAAATCCAGATTTAACTACAGTTTCCCCGACAAAAACGTTCAGTTTCTTATGTTTGACAGATCAACAGGCCGGAAAAACACTACTCAGGTTACCTATACAGGGCAGGTAGACTATTTGCAGTGGCTAAACCCCAACAGTGACCTGTCCCCCTATGATAAAACGCTCGATCAGTTACATTTCTGGAAATCCTTTTTTCAGGAAGCTGTGGATTTAAACGCCAAGGTAGTCGATTGGATAGGAATTCCTACTCCTTTCAGAATCGCATCAAACGGTATTGCCTTAAGGCATTTTAGAGAGGTGGAATCTGAATGGATATTGCTTTTTAAAGATATCAATGATGCCCATGAAGCGTACAGTCTTATACGCACAGCCTTTGCTCAGTGTGAATGGGTAGAGAGTGATAATTTGTTTGTGTCACTGGTTGCTTTTTTTGATCAGATAATCGAGCATGCACAGAGATAATTTGTAAAAACACTTACCGCTTTTTTGAATTTTTAATTCAGATTACGTGTCGCCCGAGGCGAAGGTGGCCACCCCCCAGTAAGGTCTGATGGCAAGTGAATGGTTCATCACGGGGGCGCCAAGAGGCTTGCTTACCGCATGTAAGCGTGAAGGGCATGGGGTTGTGTGGGAGTTTGTAGTTTTCTAAAGGTATGGTACCACTTACGAATAATGCACGGTAGTTCCAAACACTCCCTTGTCGGCTATCTTACAACCCTTGAAAGAAGGAATATGAAATATATTTGCAACAGGGATGTTAGTAAAACATCACTTATGCTTCACACATGTCGGACATGTGCATTCTTTTCTGTCTTTTTACATGTTAAGATAGAAGAGGGGTCAAAAGAATATCACTCGCCTTCAGCGCTTATGAAAAAGATCAAGAGCAAACGATCGATTTTTCTCGTGTACCTTACTATTATGGATCAATGTAAAAGATATGTGTATATAGAAATGTGGAACGACAAGACCGCGAGACAAGAATTTCTCCTCCTCCCGCGATAGTAGCCCAGGGGTCCCCCCAAACGGTTCCTTTCACGCTTTCACCATTGACGCCCGGGGGTGACCCAATCTATCGCCTTTAGCCCCATAAAATTCCCTTTTTTCTTTGTCCTAATCTTTTACTCTCCAACGAATGTTACGCGCTTTCAGCGCTTGGGTTCTTCCTGGGCACCAGCACCCGGGGCTGCGCCAGAAGACTGGCTTACCCCGGGCTTTTATATCACGCGCCTTCAGCGCTTATGAAAAAGATCAAGAGCAAACGATCGATTTTTCTCGTGTACGTTACTATTATGGATCAATGTAAAAGATATGAGTATATAGCAGGAAATTTACTCCAATTCCTCCTCCTCCCGCGATAATAGCCCAGGGGTCCCCCCAAACGGATCCCTTCACGCTTTCACCATTGACGCCCGGGGGTGACCCAATCTATCGCCTTTAGCCCCATAAAATTCCCTTTTTTCTTGATCCTAATCTTTTACTCTCCAACGAATGTTACGCACTTTCAGCGCTTTGGTTAATCCTGGGCACCTGCACCCGGGGTTGCGCCAGAAGACTGGCTTACCCCGGGCTATAGTATCACGCGCTTTCAGCGCTTAAGAGGCCAAGACAAACCTTTCTGCACGCTCCACAAACCTTTCTGCACGCTCCACAAACCTTTCCACACACCCAACGAAACCTTTCCACACACCCAACGAAACCTTTCCACACACCCAACGAAACCTTTCCACACACCCAACGAAACCTTTCCACACACCCAACGAAACCTTTCCGCACACCCAACGAAACCTTCCGCATCCCAAATAACCCCTTCCACACCCATGTTTCACCCTTCCCGAGTACGGTTTGACATTTACCGGGGTCGATTTCAACGTTCCCGATAGCGATTTTAACCTTCCCGATGTGCGTTTTACTCCTCCAGACACCCGTTTCACTCTTCCATGGGACCGTTCCGGTTTTCCGGTGTATAAAGAAATGCTTCAGGGTGGGTGAGAAACAGGAAATAGAGCCAAAGAAATGGTTCAGAGAGTTAAATAATTAGTTCATAGGCACTGATAAATGGTTCGTAGAGGAAAAGAATTGGTCTAAACTGGGTGAGAATACTTTTTTGGGGTGAAATAACCCCATCACTTATAAAGATTTTGCAAAAACGGGTATAGGGGTGCTGTGATCCCTGAAAAACAGGGTGCTTAAAGAGGTGGTTTAGTAGGTACAGAGTACGTTTGTGTTGTGCTTAACTATCCGGTGGCGGGCCGGGGTTAGTGCTTTTAGTTACAACCGATGGTTGGTACATGGGTTTTACACCTTTTAGCGCGGCAGTTTGAACGTTTCCTCTTTTCTTTGGCTTTGGCGAGGCAAACCCCCGTGGTCTTCCCCGTTTGGGACGACGCCAGTAGGAGTTCGCGTACAGTTTTCTGCGTCTTGAGTGACGCATGGCAAACTTACCGCAAATACGTATCTCCTCTACTATTCTATAGAGTTTCGAATAGAGCTCATCACGCGCCTTGCGCTCTTTTGAGTGTATGGGTTTGTTACGCCTTCGTGAGAATATTTTCTCCGAAAGGTTAAAGGAGTGGTGAACAGCCTCTTCCAGAGTCGACATATCAAAATTTATCTTCTCAAGCATCCACTTTCTGTTTCTGCCCATCACCGCCAGATCATTTAAGTGCTGGCTCACCTCAAGACCACTGCGTGTTTTATAGTAGGGAACTTTCAGTTGACTACCGGCCTTCTTTACGGCAAACCGTATGGATCGGGAGAGATCGGTACGAAACTTACACATCTCAGCAATGTACTTTTTAAGCTCTTTACCTTCATAAACACTATAAATTTTTACCTTTACCCAATCGCTGTGAGCTTTGGAAAGATCTAACACAAGCTGAGGGATAGCGTCAACAAGCGACATGTCGAGCCCGACCTTCTTAACAGCTTCAAGGTCGGAGTAGCAAATTTTGTGCATATCACATGCCTGTTGCAGAAGTTCCGCAAGGGGCATTTTGATAGGTACAAGTGGTTGTGATGATTCCATATATTCACTCCTGTTAAAGTGTGTTAAAATTAAAATATTTTCGGGATTCTATTGATGGCAAAAAAAAATAAAATATATCTTTACTCTGCCATAGACATGAATATAGTTTTATTTTAACCCTGTTACAGAGAAGCTGGAACAAAGCCCTGTAGCCGGAACAAAATTTTAGGTGACCCGGGTAGAATAGAGTTTCTTCTTGTGGTAGTTGTGTGTGAGGGGGCTGGTCCTGTATAGGGCCGGCCTTTTTTTAGTGCCGTTGAGCAGCAATCTCCCCCATCGTCGGGTAAGTGTGTAAAGAAAAACAAGTTGTGTTATGAAAGAGAAGGATTTAAACGCAAAGGCGCAGAGAGCGTAAAGGGAAAACGCAGAGAAGAAGGAATATAAAAGGGAGCTTGGGAGGCAACGCTACGCGATTAGAGCTTGAGGAAATGGCATAAACATAAATGAAGGGTGCGTCAAGAAATTTGTGTAAATAGATTTTCAATGTTGTTTTCTTCGTTCATTTTTTTCGGAAACAAGATTTTCAATTGAAGCATAGCTTCCGACCATCCGTTTCCAGAATTTCGACATCCACATTACTTTATGGTCCCGAAGGGCCAGGTAGATAAGCTCCATTTTCGTAATCTCTCTTCTCCTCCTTCAAATCTCCACTCTTCCTTTTTTCCTCTCCTATCCTGGTCTTTCGTGTTCTCTTTTCCCCACCCTCTTATTCGTGCCCTTTCGTGTTTTTGTAATTTATTGTATTTTTATCACTCATTTAATTTATTAACACTATCAACAAACGTATACCAAAATGAATTTTCACCCCCCCTTAGTTCACGGCCATCTTATAAAACGCTACAAACGTTTTCTGGCCGATGTGCGGCTCGATGATGGTACAATCACCACTGCCCACTGCACCAACTCCGGTTCAATGAAAAGCTGTCTTGAAGAAGGCGCGGAAGTGTACATTTCAGACAGTATGAACCCTAAGCGTAAAACCCGTTATACCTGGGAGATGATAAAGATCGGTGAAGACTGGGTAGGAATAAACACTGCTAATCCAAATAAGCTGGCTTTTGAGATTATTTGGAACAATCTGCTTCCCCGGTTATCGGGCTATACAAAAGTTGTAAGAGAGGTTAAATTTGATGACAGCCGGTTCGACATATTTGCCCAAAACAGTGAAGAGAAATGTTATATCGAAGTGAAGAATGTCACTCTAAAGGATGGTATGTGCGCCCGCTTTCCGGACGCGGTGACAACGCGCGGACAAAAACATCTGGATACCCTCATTAAGGCCAAAGTTAGTGGTTTCAGAGCCGTAATGTTATACATTATCCAACGTTGCGATGTGAAACTTTTTACACCGGCATTTTCTATCGACCCGGTCTATGCTGAGAAGCTTAGACTTGCCATAGAACACGGAGTTGAGATTATTCCATTACAGGTAAAGGTTACACCTACAGGTATCGAACCGGTGAGAGTTTTAGAGTATCAGCTACACGAAAAAACACCGAATCCTGCCTGAAGTTTCACTCATCACTGATAACAACCTCACACCTATCCAAAGAAAAACTGATTCCTCCGGATACTACCATGTGTATAAATTCAAAATGCGCGGGATTAAGGGCTTTGGGAGCATGCCTTTCTATCATATCAAATTTCCTGATTCCTTCAGTCCCCAATGGCACTGAAGATAGAGGTGGTGTATAAGAGGCGCTTATAGTAGCACTCTCCCGCAGTTGCCCCTTCTGATCTGCAAACTCGAGCAAATAGTAGATACGAAAAAGCTTGTCGATCTTTTTGAGTTCCGGTACACGATGTATAATACGATTGATATTTTCATTGAGTTCCCTGCTATAGCGTTCTTCAATTGCCCTATCTTCTATTTCCAAAAAGAAAACGGTCTTATAAACAACACTTTCAATTATAACAGTATCTTCTGAAATTCGCTTTACAACTGTATTCGGTACAATTTTAAAGGTAGGGGTATAAAAGGGTTTGTGAGTGATGGTGTCAGCAAACACCCTGCTATACTCTTCATGCAGTATTTTTTCGGTAAAATGAAAAAACGAGGATTGTCTGTTGAAAAACCGACCGGGAAATCGTTTTTCTCCCATCAACATTTCTTTAAAAACCTTATCAGCACCAAATAGATGTCCGGCCAAATGGGTACCATATCCTATATTTCCAATAACAACATCCATATCAGCCTTGTCTTCCTGCCAATATCTTAGTTGTCTGATTCCCAAAGCACCTTCTACATGATTCTCCTCTATATCAGCAAATAACTGAGAAATACTTTCTTCCTCCTTATCACTGAGCACAATTTTGCAAAAAGGCGCACCGTTTCCTTCAAGTACGACCTCTTTAAGCTCCAGAAACTCATTAAGCCCCGGCCCTTCATCTCCTTTTGAAGTACCAAGCAGGGTAATCTGCCCATCGTTTATCGTCATACCCTTCACCGATTGCAGCGCTTCACCGGAGAAGATATCAACAACCTCAAATTCTGCTTCAACTCTAAAAATGACGAAGAGAAGGGCCAGCTTGAATGCCAGTAGCTTATACATACATTATCCTTGATTGTGTTTAATTGGTTGTCTGATTGTGAGAAGGTACTTCTTTAAGGTAATAAATAAGGTTAGTTGAGTCAAGTATTTAGGGTTGCTAGGGGAAGAATTGTTTCCCAGACCCGTAGCCTGTCTCTTCTACCCCCAAAAATTACCACCCATTTTCAATTTTTGATAACCCCAATCGAAAAATAAGTGTAATTATAACCTATTCTATTTTTCACCCGCCTTAGGTTGGGTTTATCTTTTTGTGGGAGCTTGATGAAAAAAACAAAAGTTTTACTGGATACAGATATTGGATCAGATTTAGATGACGCATTAGCCCTAAGTTACCTTCTTGCCGAACCACGCTGTGAACTGATGGGTGTAACGACAGTGACCGGGGAACCTCAGAAGCGTGCGATGCTTGCCCACCAACTCTGCTCTATCGCCAACAAAGATGTTCCCATCTATCCCGGTGCAGCTACCCCGATGTATGGAAAACAACATCAGTGCGACGCACCGCAGGCAGCAGCCCTAAAAAACCGCACAGCAAAGAACTTCCCCGATGGCAAAGCGATCCAGTTTATGAGAGACACTATCCGTGAAAACCCCGGTGAGATTGTGCTCCTCTCAATTGCCCCCCTTACCAATATCGGCCTTCTGTTTTCTATCGACCCGGAGATCCCCCGACTCCTTAAAGGCCTGGTACTGATGTGCGGGGTATTTCACTACAAACTCCCGGAACTTAAAAACTATCAGTATGAGTGGAACGCAATCGGCGACCCCTTTGCTACATCCATTGTCTATAACAGCCCCGTGACCCTTCACCGCTCTATAGGGCTGGATGTCACGTTCAAAGCTACAATGGATCTGCCCAAGGCTCAAAAACGCTTCACTTCAAAGCTCCTCGAGCCAGTACTGGAGTTTTCCAAATACTATACCGATTACCCCCACATCACCTTTCATGACCCCCTGGCAGCGATGTCGATATTTCATGATGATATCCTGGAATATGAACAGGGGAAAGTGAATCTTGTTCAGGGCCATGAAGGTTATGAAGCCATGACCAGATGGTCCAGAGATGAAGAGGACAGCCCCCATCAGGTGGCAAGTGAAGTCGATGCACCTAAATTTTTTGACAAATATTTCTCTTCTTTTTAGTAACCTCACCCAACAGCAACCCTGTTTTACCCCAAATCACTTTAGGAACCGGCATCATTGTGCGGTTCCTAAAGCATGTACCCGACCAGAGCATTGTGAATTATAACTCACCCGTGATTCTTCCTGTATACCACATCTTCTCTTCAGCAAAATTAGTAAGCATTTTACCGGCCTGCTCTTCGCTTATAAGCTCTCGTGCGACTTTAAAAATTTGACTTTCCTCTTCACTTATGTGGTGCTCTATAAGCGTCTTTAAAACTTCGCACTTGGGAAGCCATGCTTCACTCTGAGGACGAATATTTAATACTTCATTTAATATCAGCTCTGCAGCATGATGTTCCTCAATAGCCTCAAGCGCAAGATTTCTGGAATCGCGGATCTCCTTGAGTGCAGGATAAAACACCGCCTCTTCTGCTCTCATGTGGGGAAGAAACTTTGCCTCAAAAAGATTTTTTAGCTCTCCTCTTTTTGACCTGTTTGAACTGTCCAGCATCTCAGAAAGCAGTGTTTTGATTTCACCATGATCCCTTATTATCTGATCGAAGAATTGATCATGCATATGCACGCTCCCCTGCTAAGGTTAAGTATAACGGGTTATAGTACCTGGTTTAACACAAAAATACAGAAGTTCCCTAAAACAGGAACTTCTGCTTGACACCAGGACAGTAAGCGGTAGTAACGTAGTATTCAGGTTTTGTGATCCAAACCGCTTTTACCCTGATTTTGCTGAAGGCCCCCCACAATTTGTTTAGTCCTTTTTCTGATCACCGGGAAACCTCGGTCTTGGATCTTTGTTTCCGTTTGGTGAGAGATTATACTGAGCGACTTCCCGCTCTGAAAAGAGAGCTTTTTGCTCTTTTAAAATATTTAACATCTCCACCAGACGCTTATCTACACGCCAGTGAAAGGTGTTTTGTTCATCGGTATTTCCAGCCAGCAGTTTTCCAAGTAACTCCATTGCTTCATTTACATTTTTAACGGCGTATATATGGAACTTTCCATCCCGTATGGCATCAACCACATCGGGTCGCAAGACCAGATTTCTGACATTTGCCGCAGGTATACACACCCCCTGGTTACCAGTAAGCCCAACAGTGTTGCAAACATCGTAAAACCCCTCAATCTTCTCTGTTACGCCCCCAATGGCCTGAACATGTCCCCACTGATTTACCGATCCGGTGACCGCTATGTCCTGACGAATCTCAATCTCCGCAAGGGAACTAAGGAGGCAAATCAGCTCCGCGACCGACGCGCTGTCCCCCTCTATCATCCCGTAACTTTGCTCCATAGTAATACTTGCCGATAGTGAAAGCGAGTGTCTCTTTGCGTACTTATTGCGCAGATACCCCTCCAGGATAAGCATCGCCTTATCGTAGTTTTGACCACTTAGCCTGCTCTCACGCTCAATATTTATAAGCCCGGCTGTACCGACCCCCACACTAGCAGTTACTCTTGATGGCCTGCCAAAGGCATAATCCCCAAGCTGCACAACCGAAAGACCATTGACCTGACCGGTAACGGCTCCATCCACCGAAATTAAAAGTGTTTGATTTTCAATCAGCTCTTTAATCTTGTCTGCAATGAGATTTGAACGGTATATCTTTTCTTCTTCAGCTTTACGTATATGATTCATGTTAACAGTTTGTGAATTATCCTGGCGAGCCCAGTAACTTGCCTCCATCACCAAATCCGCGAGATTGCTAAGCTCAGCAGTAATTTTATCCTTATCGCCTGCAATACGTGCGGCGATTCTTACCATATCCCCCACAGCCTCAGAATCAAACGGCAGGACATGTTTATGGATAGTACTTTGCTTTTTTATAAACCGGGCTATTTGCACCCCGATGTCATCATCTTTTTTAATATCGGAAGCAAAATCAGCTTTTACTTTAAATATCTCTTTAAAGTCTTCATCATAGATCTGTAAAATATGGTAAAGCAGCGGACTTCCCAGCGCGATAATTTTTACATCCAACGGTATCTGCTGTGGTTTTAGTGAAGAGGTTGCAAAGACACCAAAGGGATCGTACATATGATACTCGAGATTACCGCTCTTTATGGTCCTTTTTAGCTCTTTCCAGACCAGCGGTTCAAGAATTGCCTCTTTAAGATTTATCACCAGATAGCCGCCATTGGCCCTCAGAATGCTTCCTGCTTTTATGTTGGTAAAATCGGTCATAAGACGCCCGGAGCGATCGAATGAACCATGAATCGTACCAAAGAGGTTTTTATAGTTAGGAGACTCTTCTATTATAATGGGAGCTCCTTTTGTCTGACTGTTATCAACCACTACATTTACTTTATATTCCTGAAAGGTATCCTCCATACCCCCCTGAGGCATCCCCATCATAGCAGCCATCTGCTGTCTTTGAGAATTTTCCTTATCCTGAAAACGATGAAGACTATCAACTATATCTTCCTTGAGACGATCAAACCATTGTAAGAGTTTAGGTTCAGAAAATTTTTCTTTGAGATTTTTAATCTCTGGTTCGATAATGCGAAGAGCGAAGTTTTTCTCTATATTTTTAACTTCTTCACGAAGCTCACGTCCCAAATCCTGGCGAAAATTCATCACCATTGAAGCCTTTTCACCTACTTTTTGCTGCCGTTCGGTGACATCCTCTTTTTGCTCTTCATTCAGTTTTTCAAATTCCTCCTGATTCATAGGCCTGTTTTCCCCGGGAGCTTTAGGTATCATCATCAATCGCCCGTCAGGCATCTCCTGAAGAAACAAATCTTTTTCATTAGCAAGCTGCTCCAACTCTTCTACCGCCTTCATACTGCGCTTTTCAAATAGCATACTGAGCCGCTGCTTTTCTTTGCTAAAATCTTCCTGCCTGAATGATCGGGGGATATCTTCTTTGAGCCGATCGACAAACTCTTCCATCTCTTTTCTAAATACAATTCCTTTACCCGGTTTAAGAGCAATGGCCAAAGGATGGTCCACATGATCAAAATTATTTACATACACCCAATCGGGGGGAATGTCCTCATCCGCAACACGCTTTGTTAATACGTCTTTAACCATTGCCATTTTACCACTGCCACTAAGACCTGACATATAGATATTGTATCCACTGTCACGTATCCCCAATCCCAGCTCAAGCGCCTTAAGCGCACGCGGTTGCCCTATTATTTCATCCAGTACATCAAGATCATCGGTAGTACCAAAATTCAGGTTGTATGATCCACGTTCAGGTTCTGCTTCTTCGGGTCTAAGTTCCAATACTTTCTCGATTCCTGTCATCACTCTCCTCCATCTCTCTTTGAAGCTTCAACTCTTTTCTTGGGAAGTACTACCTCATAGATCCCATCCTTATAGGAAACCGTTGCTTTTTCACTCTCTATGGGGCCGGGTAGAGAAACGGTTCTGCAAAAACGCCCGGTGGAGCGCTCATAAATCACCTGTTTATTGAATTTATCCGATAAACTTAACTTACGTTCTCCACAGATAGTAACAGAATACTCCTGCGCTTCAAGACCGATTGTATCGGGCTTTAAACCGGGTAAATCTGCCTGCACTACATAGGCCTCATCTGATTCATACATATCTAAAGAAGGATGCCATAGCACCTCTAAGCCCCTGCTCCAGGGGGTATGAATCAACTCGGTGAAAGCTGTTTCTATTTCCTTATCAACGAAACTTAACTTCTGAGTCGATTGCCACTTAATATCCATAATTCCCCAAGTTTAAGGTTAAGGTTGGAATAGCGCTATCTTCTTCTCCTACTACTTATACCTTAGCAAGATATGTTCCGTTTTGTTTTTAAGGCCAAAACCATACCCATTCGTGCTGCAATAACAAAACCAAATTCAGAGGCGGTTTCGGTGTTACTCATGCAAGCAGGTAAGTACTAAACCACTCTCCTGCAACCCGTGCCACCTCTTCCAACTTCCCCGGCTCCTCAAACAAATGAGTTGCCCCAGGGATAATCTTTAGATCCTTTTCCACCTGAATTCTATCAAACGCTTTTTGATTCAGGTCTATCACTATTTCATCCAGTCCCCCAACGATAAACAGTGTGGGCGAAAGTACTTCCGATAATACCGCACGGGCCATATCCGGCCGCCCTCCCCGAGACACAACCGCTTTAACTATATGCGGCAACCGGGCACTGGCCATCAAAGCTGCAGCAGCCCCTGTACTTGCACCAAAGTAGCCTACCTTCATTGCACCATTTTCTGATTGATCAAGAAGCCACCGGGTAGCATTAACCAACCGGGCAGTGATAAGTGTGGTATCAAAACGGTTTTCGTAAACCATGTCTTCCTCTTCAGTCAGAAGATCGAAAAGCAAGGTACCCAACCCCCTGTTTCGAAGTGTCCGGGCAACATATTCGTTTCGGGGACTCCTAAAGCCACTGCCCGCTCCATGAGCAAAGATCACCATACCCTGTCCCTCAACCGGCATCGAAAGCAAACCCTCGAGCGTAGCATCCTCCATCGGAATCGCTACCGGTCTGTTTTCTGTCAAAACGTCCCCCTTTTTAGTTGCTTGTTTAAAATCCCTACGGTACAACTCTTATCTCATTATTTACCTCTAATACCCCGCCGGTATGTGATGCTATTCGTAACGCCTCCTTTTTTACCGGCCAGGCAGGAACCTCCCCCCTTAGTGTGACCACTCCATGTTCTACCTTTACCGTTAGTGATTCCGGATTAATCGAAGGGTCCCTTTCAAAGGCACTTATTACACTGTCGGCCAAAGCCATATCACTGTGGTTTTCTGTTGGTACGACCACCAGTTTGTTTGACACTCCAAGTACCCCCTTAAGAACCGAAATCAGGCTCTGGGCTCTGTTTTTTCTCCATAGTGAAGATACCGAACCACGCAGCGTGACAACCCCCTCATCAACTTCAACCTCTATGTCTGAAGGATCAACAATTACATTCCATTCAAGAATATTTTTAACCCGTGTAGCCAGTTGGATATCTGAGGGCACAGGGGGAGCAGCAGTAGGGAACACGACGATTTCATTTTCCACCTCTTTTACATCTTCTGCAGTAATCGCGTCCTCATATGCGGCCTCTTTAGCATGATAGTCCGGAACGGTTCCACCCAACCTTACTTTTCCATCCCGTAATTCAACAATCACGTTTGAGGAATCAACTCTGGAATCCAGAGCGAGTTTATCCACGATGGTTTTTTTGACCCGTTCGCTGTGTTCCATACTATCCCCTGTTTTTATTGTGTTTGGTTTCAATGGTACAATTTTACTGTTTCTGTTCCAAATCCAGCTTCATGGAGAAGAAATTCATCAAATCCTTAAGCGTAATAACCCCCTGCAAATCGCCCTGGGAGTTCACCACCAGAAGACGACTCTTATCGGTTTTGTTCATGGTATTTAAGGCTTTTATAACATCATCATCGGGTGAAACAACCGAATCAGCAGAACAGGACTTGGCTATATCGGCTACTGTTTTTTGCGTCCACTGCTCCCTTGGGAGCTCTTTGATTTCCTGGGTCGAGATACAGCTAACAAGATGCCCGTTTTCTACAACAGGAAACATTTTGTAGTGATATCGATAGATATAATCATTAACCAACCGCTCTATAGTCATGTCCGGCCTCACCGTCACCGGTTCAGGTTTCATAAATCGTCGCACCTTCTCTCCCTCAAGAAGCGATTTCATCATTAACTGCTGATAGGACATTTTTGCGGCATTATACAGGAAAAAGCCTATTAAAATCCACCATAAACCACCAATAAGATTCCCCGCGAACATAAAAAAGAAACCAGCTGCGATTAACAATCCACCAAATACGGCACCAATACGTGCTGCTGTTCGCGTAGCCCACACAATGTTGCCTTTGAAATACCACAATACCGAGCGCAACACCCTTCCACCATCAAGAGGAAACGCAGGCAGAAGGTTAAATATTGCCAAAATGATGTTTATAAGCGCAAGATAGACAAAAATAACACTAACAGCGGGAGGAAGAGGCACCTGCACCCCAAGCAGGGAAATCAGGTAAAAAACCGCTCCAAGGACAATACTTGTCAGAGGACCAGCTATGGCCATGAAAAATTCAGCTTTTGCACTGGGCGGTTCTTCATCCATCTGCGCAACACCGCCAAACACAAACAGTGTTATTCCTTTTATAGGCAGCCCAAACCTCCGGGCAACAAAGGAGTGCATAAATTCATGAAGAACAATTGAAACAAATAATCCAAGCGCACCCGCTAACCCCATAAGCCAATAGGTTGAAGGGGCCAGATCAGCCACCCAAATAGGAAACAACCCCGCGGCAAGCGACCAAACAATAAGGAAAAACAGTATAAACCAGCTCAGATCAATATTTACCTGAAAACCAAGTAACTTAAAAAGAGGTATTTTCCGTCCAAACATAAGTGCACTGCCCCTTTATAATTTTTACCGCAGAAACTCTAAGCCAAAGAAACCTGCGTGGTCACATTCACCACTGATACTTACATACAGTACCAAGCGATATACATGCCGATAATTGTAAGCGTATACAGTTTTGTTATAATGAAGTGGTACAGTAGAAGTGTAAATTTAAGAAACTCTGTCGGTTTTTACTAGGCAGCTATTATTGATAGTAAGAATAGAGAGGGTTTATTTGCAAGCAGTTTCGGTGGCAGGGTACAGAGCCAAAAGTACCTTTTTAAGCTCTTTAATATTGTAGGGTTTATGAAGAACAGCAGCGAAGCCATACTTTTTATAATCATTGAATTCTGCTTCATCGCTGTAACCGCTTGAAACAATGATTTTCATTTCCGGATCCCTTTGCAGCAGCGTCCTGGCCAGTTCACATCCACCCATTGCGCCAGGAACTGTCAAGTCAGTGATCACCGCTATATAAGTGTTGCCCTGTGCGACTTTTTTATCATAGAGCATTAGAGCTTCCTCACCCTTCGCGGCCTGATCTACACTATATCCTAAACGCTTAAGAATAAGAGAGAGACTTAAACGAACCGGCGCGTAATCATCCATAATAAGCACCGAACCAGTTTTAAGCTCCTGAAGCAGCGTATCCTCTTCCGGGGGCTTCAACTCTTTTATCTGCGCAGGTATGAACACAGTACACGTTGTTCCTTTGCCCTTCTGTGACTGAACAGTCAAACAGCCGCCATGGTTATCAAGAACCGAAAAAGCAACAGCGAGCCCCAGCCCACAACCACTTTTTTTTGTTGAAAAGAATGGCTCAAAAACCCGCGCCTTCACCTCTTCACTCATACCATGCCCATGGTCGGTAATGGAAGCTTTAAAATAGGTAGTAGGTTTCAGGTTTGAAGGAAGGCAATCATTGCTGGAAACGGTTTCGGTTTTTACGATTATTTCACCACCATCTGACATTGCCTGAATAGAGTTGATGATGAGATTTTGAAACACCTGCCGTATCTGGGACTTATCCCCCTTGACAATAACAGGCACCTTGTCAGTTTCAACGGAAACCGAGACACCGGAACCACGAACAGTAAACTCCGCTATTTCGCTGATAAGATCTTTTATATAAAATTGCTCATCAATACGAGTATTTTCCTTTGAGAATGAAAGTATCTGTCTTGTCAAACCCCGAGCCGAAAGAGCGGTCGATTCAGCCTGAGCAAGTATCTGCTGAGCGTTTAAATTGTGTTCAACTTCCATTCTGGCGAGATTAATGTTTGATACAATACCGCACAGTATATTATTGAAGTCGTGGGCAATTCCGGCAGCAAGCTGACCGATCGATTCAAGGTTTCTCTCTCGGGTTAATTGTTGCTCGGCCCTCTTTTGAGTAGTTACATCATGCATTATGAGTAATTTTCCCAGTGAAGAATCATTACTCTTAATCGGTGACTGGGAGATAAGCATTTCGTGGGTACCAAATTCATCGGTAAAAGTAGCTGGTGCCACATTGAAATCATCACTAAACCTATACCCCTTTATTCGCTCCTGTAGATCTTTGTGAGTATATTTTTCGGCACAAGAACCTAACAGTTTACGGGCACTGCGATTTATCTGAATCACAGCACCATTACTCTCAAGAAGCAAAACCGCCTCATGTACATTGTCGAAAATCAGGTTAAAAGAATGCTCCAGTTTTTCTACATCAACACACAAAAAGTGATGCATACGGATCGCCAGACACAAAAATATGGTATCGAATAAAATCCCAATAGACGCAAATCGAACAAGGATATGGTAGTCGGTAACAAGGTGGGCACTAAGAGTAATTAGTGAAACTGTATTGGATAACAGAGAGCCTGTCACAACCAGTCGAATCTGTTTTTTTAGCTGCAAGTCATTAGTGCTGCGTAACTTTTTTATGCACAGATAGGTCGCATACCCCGGGGCAACGATAAACGCCAGCCAAATAGAAACAACAAAGGCTTGAGTGGGCACATAGATTACTAAATTCAACCCTTCCAACGTAACCGGCTCAAGAGGAGGATAATTTAACACTATCACAAGTGCAACCACAAACAATAGTAAACTGAGCCAGTAGACGATATTATGCTTCTTTTGAAGTAATTCAAATACAAAATTAAGATACACATACCCCAATGAGAGCACTATTGGGTACAAAATCTGTATCAAGATATCGCTCACGCCCTCAAAGCGGGGCATAAGAAGCAGATAGTCTAGTAAAGGCACCAGAGACATCAAAAAGATATAAAGCAGAAATGATCTGTTTACTGCTGATTTTCTTCTCTGACCTAACACATAAGAGAAAACAAAAAGATTAAATGCAAAAGTTATGAAGGGAAGTGCTATGAGGAAACTGGTCATATGTATTTTTGAGCACAAAGGCTGTTTAGTTAATCCATTAAACGTTGATATTTATTTCTCTACCCTGAGTAGCCTTGTTGCAATTTCAGTAGAGACAAAATAATTAATGCTATTAAAAAGCAAAGAGCTTGTAATGCTACAGGACTTCAGAACGCTTTAACTACCCGGCACATTACAGCTCTACAGTCTTTTAAATCAATTACTTGGATATTTTTAAAAAAAATGAGCATGCTAGTATGCTCTATACCTGTAAAATGAAGGTTTACCTGCCATACGCCCCGCTTCTACAGAAAACTAAGTGGTATACCATAGACCATTTTCTATATTTTAATCAGAAGAACTCAGCGCTCTACTTGCACCAAAACAGATACAAAATTTTTAGCGCTGCTTGTTCGAATGACTTCTAAAAAGAGGGTTTGAATATGGATGAAGCGATTCAACGTCAGATAGAGAGTATAATAAGTGAGCAAAACAGACGCCCTGTCACCGAATTTGAAGGGTATTCACCCCTTGAGATGCAAAGTATCTTGTATGAAACTTTTGATAAAAACTGTCCGGTTCAGCTCTTGGAGATGAGAGATTCTGAATATGATGCGGTACCACTACTGGGAACGGTAAAACACCTTGCCAATCACCTGAACAAAGAGGGAGAGGTTAGGCTTACACAACGGGGCTATCTTCCCCCAAAAATCGCTCATGAAATGTTTGAGATCATACGCGCCAAAGACGATTATATTGTAAAAGGTACAACCAAGCTCACTAAAGAATCTGACTGCGTCTCTATCTCTCTTATTCGGGCACTCAGTGAGGTCAGTGGATTGATCAAAAAGAGACAAAACCGGCTTAGTTTAACTCAAAAAGGCAAAAAAGCTCTGGGTAACAACCACCAACTGCTCTATATCCTGTTTAAATCATTGGGAGAAAAGCATAATTTGGCAAGCTTTGATGGGTATGGCGATTTCATGATCGGACAAATGGCGTATGGGTACACCCTCACTCTTCTGAGCAAATATGGTGATATAAACAGAGACAGTGCTTTTTATTCAGAGAAGTACTTTAAAGCTTTCCCGCAATTAGCGGAGCTGCCCATTGTCGATCTCTACCAAAGCCGTTTTGAGTCCCTCACCAATTTTTATCATTTAAGAAGTTTTAAAAGATTTCTGGCCTATTTCAGTATTGTGGATATAAAGGAGACTGATAAACTGAGAAGGGAAACGGTAGCAAAAACCAAACTGTTCGATAAGATGATAAGCTGCACCCCGCCTCTGTGCCTGTAAGCTACTAAAAATTTACATTCATCCTCAGGCTTTCAACTGAGCGGAAAGTAGATCTCTGTTTTCAGCTCACTTTCCGGAGTGTTTTCAGGGGAGTTTAGGTAGACCTCATACATCCACTCCTGCGTTTTAAGCCCATTTTTATCGATGAACGCCATTACCTGCTCATACGTTTTCTCAAGTGTTGCATAAGGGCCGGTGTGAAGTGCATAAACAACCCTACCTCCCGGAATCTTTGACTGCCTGATACGTGCTCCATCACCCGGATCGTCTTCTTCAGTTTGCCATCCAATATCAATATCCAGATTATCCATATCCATGTTGTGGTATAATACGTAAGGGTACCCAGACAATTTTAACCCCTTACGGCTCATATACTCCATGATTTCTCCATATACATTCCCTATTACTTTAGGTAGTTCAGAAAATGATGTTGTTAACCGTACCGCCAAACTGTTTTTAGAGTTCACCTCTTTGATTTCCATACTCTCTCACTCTTTTATGGTTACAATAATAGAAAGGATTGCCACCTGCCCCTTAGCAGTCTCTTATTTTTAGTGAGCAAATTCCGTACTACAATTACCAGATTTAGAGCAGCTGTTTTTTTCACTCCAGGCCTTCAAACACCTGATTAGATGGTATAATCAGTGAGGTAACATTTTTTATTTGCCGATAAACAGACATTATAATTATACTATCTAAAGACTAGTTTAGACGTTTTGTTAAAGGAAGAATTTCATTATGATACACAGATTATTTCTTGTTGTAGTTTGCGCACTAACTCTTCTTTCACAGAAAGCCTTCGCAACGGGGGTCGGGGTTAGTTTCGGCCAGCCCCATGAAGTAGCACTTAGTTTAAAGAGTGCTAACAGTTCTAAATCGTACGCATTTGCAGCATCATGGAAAAATAACGGACTATACCTGCATGGGGATTACCTCTTGAGCACCTTTGTTCTTTCGAGAAACGTTCCTCTTTATGCCGGAATCGGAGCAAGGGCCAACATAAGTGACAACAATTCCAATCTGGGGATAAGGATACCTTTTGGTATGGCAGTATTTTTTTCCAAGCTTGAGATATTTTTTGAAATAGTACCAACACTTATGTTAGCCCCCGAAATGGATTTCATCACCGACCCATCCCAATCCTATGGAATAGGAGCAAGATACCATTTTAACTTTTAGCTGAGCGGCCGAGTATGCATATACCTCAGGGTGAAGGGTAACGGAGATAACTACCATTATCTACCCATTTGCAACTCTTCTGTTAATATTATGACTTCGCTCGTACAACGCCAGATTTTGTACCTTTTCCGGAACTCTTTCATGAGATCCAAGTATAAGATATCCCCCCGGGGTAAGTTTAGAGACTATTTTTGAACCAATTGTTATCTGAAGGTCCTCACTAAAGTAGGTAAAAACAAGATTTCTACACAAAATAAGGTGAAAATGACCTTCCGGAAGTTCTTTGCGCACATCCTGGTTCATGAACGTTACCCGCTTCTTTATCGTTTCTGAGAGGGTATACGTTTGCGGTTTTATCTCTTTTTGAAAGTAACTTGCTTTAAGCTCAGGTGGCAGCTCCTTAATCTCGCTTTGATAAAACTGTCCCTTTTTAGCCCTCTCAAGCTGCCCGCTATCACTATCTGTAGCGATTATCGCTGTATCTGCTCCATTGTTTTTTGGGCAGCAGGTATCTAAAAGCATTGCAACGGTATACGGTTCCTGACCAGCAGCACACCCCAGAGATAATACCCGCAGCGTTTGATTTAGCCGTAATGATGGCAAGACAAAGCGAGCGATATAATCAAAAGTGCCCTTATCCCTATAGAAACGGGTGATAAAGATTCTTAATGCCTGATCAACACTTTCCCACTCCTGGTGATTTTCTTCAAGATATTTTTGATATTCATTTAAACTCTTTAACCCCAAATACTGCGCTCTGCGCCGAAGTTTTTTACAGGGTCGTTTGCGAACCTTTCTAAAACCCTCGTACCGCATCTCAAGCTTTGGCAAACACCACTGAAGAAAAGATGTGCAATCAAGAGATACAGAACCCACCCTTTTCACTCCCACTATTTTATATTTTAATTTGGTATACCCATTGCACTTTTATATATCAAACTGTGAACCATTCTACTTTAATAATTACTTAGAGATAGCTAAAAACGATGAAAACCAACTATTATATAATAACCGGTATTTCAAGCGGAATAGGTGCCGCACTGGGTAAAGAAGTATTGAAAAACAACGGTGTGCTTTTTGGTATTTCAAGGCGAAATAACCCCGAGCTTATTGCTTTTAATTCAAAACGGTACAACTTTTTTGAGTTTAATCTAAAAGAGGTAAATAAGATTGAATCACTCATCCACTCAATCAAGGAATCGATATCACCAGAAAAATGTAGTTCGATTGTACTGATAAATAATGCCGGGATTGTTGAACCAATAGGACCGGTTTGGGAAAATGAGTCCGGTATGCTAAAAGATAATCTCACTATTAACCTGGTTGCTCCTGCCATGCTCTCAACCTGTTTTTTTAAAAGTTTCAATTTATGGCAGTGCCGTAAAATGATTGTGAATATCTCCTCAGGGGCCGGGTCTCATCCCTACCAGGGGTGGGCCGGTTACTGCACCAGTAAATCTGGTATCAATATGTTTACTAAATGCGTTGCCCTTGAACAAAACGATCAGCCCTACCCTACTGTTGTATGTGCCGTTTCACCCGGAGTAGTGGATACCCCAATGCAGAAGCAGGTACGATCAACTGATGCAATCAAGTTCCCCAGAAAATCACGATTTGTAGAGTTGAAAAAACATAACCTTCTGAGTAAACCAGAGGATGTAGCAAGAAAAATAACTCAAATAATTGAAGGGGGAAAAATACAAAACGGGGCTATCATAGATTTGAGGGAGATGTGATTGGGTAACAAACAGGCCATAGGTAACCTGGTTTTTACTTGTCTAACACTTGGTTGAATTTTCTTGCGGTGAGTAACATTTTTCACATTAGCATTGTTGTTAAAATAGCAAGTGATATCATTGAGTTTTATCGTCGTATTCCCTTTTTCCCCTTATCTCTGCAGTGGTTTCTTCTATGCTCTCAATCCAACCACTGTTAGCCTCATCGATACAGTCAAATCTTTTAACGTAAGGTTTAATATCTATAAGTGGCGTTCCGTCCAAAATATCTACCCCACTTATATGGAGAACAGATTCGCTACGCTTTTCCAATCTGACGATAGAAATACCCACTGGATTTGGTCTTCGTGGAGCTCTGGTCGAGAAAATACCATGTTCTACGTCCTCAAGAAACGGTTTTACCATTAAAACCGGAGATTGGGTTCTGTGAAGCCAGTAAAGCAAAATGATATGCGAGAACTGTTCAATGTCCTGCAACCCGTCTGTATATTCAGGAAAAAGTTCAATTTTCCCCTTACACTGTGAGCTAAACACTGGTTGGATAGGAGTTTTTTTCTGAATTGTATGTTCACTTCTAATGTGACTAATAATTTTAAATTCAACAGTTTTCATTTTAACCTTTCCCGGATAAACTCAACGTACAATGGAGCTAAAGTTTAAAATAACTCCAGCATTTCCTTTTTTCAATAGGTGTCAACGCCCCTCCCCTATAACAATTTGCATGGAAGTATTGAGGAATAGAAGTTGTTTTCTTTTCTCAATACATCTTTACCTGTTTTATAGTATGTGGTTAGTACACTTTTCAAAGTATTTTTTTTCCATGACCCCAATACCACTCACAGCGTTACCAGAAAGTTCCAGTGCGCTTCTTTTTAGTGGATATGATTTAACAAGTAAAACATGTGATCGTTATAACAGCGATATTTTTAAGACCTGGCTTCTACTAAAACCTTTTTACTGTATGCGCGGTGAAGAGGCAGCCAAACTATTCTATACCAATGAGTTTTTTGAGCGTAAAGATGTTATGCCCAAACGAGTTCAAAGGACACGTCTTGGGGAAAAGGGAGTTCAGAGCCTGATAATGATCCTCAAAGATGGCGCAAAAACATGTTTTATGCTGTGCTTCTGCACAGTCCCCTTTTACTTTCTGCTAAACATGAAGGTAAATCTATAAATACCTGGTAACTGGTTAGCTACAATGTATATGTTACGACTAAATCACAGTTTCATGATTCAAGATTGATAATTGTGTGATGTATTGCAGAAATTATTTAATAGCATAATCAAATAAGGGATTACAAAGTGGGGAAGGTAGTATGCTTCCCCACAAAACAATCAATTCCTTAGGCGTACCACCTCCACTCTTCTATTGAGCGCTCTTCCTGCTATAGTTTCATTGTCAGCTATAGGGTTATCGGGGCCTAACCCTACTGGTACCAAACGCTTCTGGTCTATTCCCAATGATACAAGATGGCGGGCAACGCTTTCAGAGCGTCTTTGAGAAAGATCCATATTTAAGTTTCTACTTCCAGTGTTGTCTGTATATCCACGTATTTCCATTCGTATATCTGAATGTTCTTTAAGTATTTGGGCTATTGATTTTAATGTGGCAAACGATCCGGAGGTGATTTTATCGGATCCTGTTTCAAAATTTACTGATCGCAGGGTAAGCACCTGATACTCTGTAAGAGCCTTTTGTTGCCGTTCTATTGAAATGGTGTCACGCACTGTTAGTGTATCCCAAATCCTGACGGTATCAACCTTCACTACGTTTTCTATGACTGTTTTTACAACTGTATCACGCAGTACTGTTTCGGGTTGTTGTATTGAACTCATCTGGTGTTGTCTTCCCTTGCGAGTAAAGCCCATAGTAAATGTCGCTCCGATTGTAGGGGTAGATGAAGTGCTATATACCATTTCACCCTTTTCCCAAACCGTTGAATGTTTGCGATCAGAGATACCAATATCCAATGACCCCCCTGCAGAAATTCCTTTTGCAGTCATTCCCTGCAGGCCAAAGGATAACACAAAACGATCATTGTTTAAGGAAGAGATCGACCACCCATCTTCAAGGTTAACAAGCCTGTATTCACCATCTATTTCGGTGAAAAGGGAAAGATTATCACGTAACAGATACTCGAAATTAAGTGTACCAACCAAACTTGATCGTTCTGTGTAACGGTAGTTATCTTCAGGAATTCCAACTGCCACAACTCCACCAACATTTCCATGTAGCCGAAATGGTAGAGAAAATGGTGTCATATCTAAAGTCCAGAGCAAATTGGGACTTAAAGCCATAGCATCGTTGGTAAAAGCATTTTGATTAGTTTCTTTGCTTGAAACGTATCGGGAGTGCCTTTGGTAATGCCCTGCATCAGATTTTCCCGTAGGAAAAATCACTTTGGCAACATAAGCTACCCTCCAAATGCTTTCATCACTAAAACCCGGATGTAAAATTTTTAAGGAAGCTACAAGATCACCAACACCAGTTTCTGCATCCTGTCCACTCCACAGGTCCTGATACATGGGAAGAGACAGACCAAAATCAAAGTGTGTATGGAGCCCATAGCCAAAGTAGATAGATTGCGATAAAAGGAATGCTCCCTCTTCACTACCTAACTTGTTTATATTGTTTGATGCCCAATCAGTCTTGAGAGAAACACCAGCATTGATTCCCCCCGCCCCCAGAGAATAAGCCGATACAGCACGCCCAATACCAAGCTGACCTTCACCGTTCATAACACTACCATGAACAAACGTTCCAAACACAAAAACCAAGGATAAAAGTAATCTATCCATCGCTCTCACGAGGACCTCCTTTTGGGTAAAGATGATGATTATACGGAACAGAAATGTTAGCTTATTACCGGATATAGTAAGCTAGCAAAAAGGACTCCATCTTTTACCTATGAGTATACACGTTCTATTCTAAATGTATACCCTACATCTCCACTAACTATTTTACTTTTGTAACTTTTTCCCTAATGCATTGTAAATATAAGAAATAGGTTTTTACTTAAGCGCTATAGTGATTTTATGCACAAAGGTAGCAATCAAGACATTTTATTGTGCACAACAGAGTACCTATTTGTAATCTTTTTCTAAAACAAGATTCTAATTCTCGAAAACATTCTTATTTACAACCAACCCGGTACTTTTCATTACCTTCAGGCCAGAACAATACTGAAGAATCTATTTAGTATCCATTTAACTTTTGTTCATAATTTCAGTGTACAAACAATAGCTGCGGGAAGATAGTTAACCCTTATTTTAATGAAGCAATGTACACTATGTTCTGGGGGGTAATTACCTGGGAATAGCTAATGATTATGTTTTTTTATTGGTATGAAATTATACTCAGGCACAAGTTAAAAGTACCTAACTCTGATTTTTTTAAATTCTCTAAGAGTTACCAACTCGTTATATCTGATACTTCCAAATTTTCTGTTTATCTTTGAAATAACATCACGACATTCATCCTCACGACTTCCATGAATCATCGTGTATACAGAGTATGGCCAGAGCTTGGATTTAAGGCGTTGATAACAGTGACTTACCTGAGGCAAAGAAGCAGCGAATGTACCCAGTGCTCCTATTTTGTCCTCAGCCGGGGCCCAGGCAACCATCACATTTGAGCTGAAACCGGCCTGAACCGGACGGAGTATTGCAGCAACCCTTCGAACCACTCCCGTTTCTGTATAAGTTTTTAGTTTTTCCACAATCTGCGGTTCGCTCATTTTTAGCTTTTGAGAAGCCGCAAGGAAGGGATGAGAAACAAGAGGTAAGTCTTTCTGAAGCTCCCGGACAAAAGCTCTGTCAATTTCAACAGAGGAAGCCCTGCTATTGGAAGCAGGAAGGATTGGCTCAGTAAAACGCTTTGATTTAAAGTCATCATTCATTTGAAGTCTGAAATCGATGGTAAAAGTACGAAGGGAAGGTAAATAGAGCCATTCACAGACTCCCGACTCTGAGGCCAGAAATGCGACCTGATCTCTAAGGTTATACTTTTGAGGAAGTGTGAGAGTAAACCAGATATTGAAGCAGCCATTTCTGAGATAGTTATGACTCACTCCCGGGTTTTGATTGAGACGTGCTGCGACGTTATCAATTGAACCGGACGCCACTTTAAAAGCAGCAAGTGTGCTTTGATATCCCAACTTTGTTGAATCAAAGATGGGGCTAATCTGACGAACTATCCCATCATTTTTAAGCTGTTGGATTCTTGATATGAGCTCCTGTTCCCGCATACCCAGCTTCTTTGCTATTTCAAGAAACGGGGTAACAGAAACAGGAAATTGGTGTTGTAGTAAATCAAGAATGGATCTGTCTATGGGTTGCATGCTTCTGCTTCCATCACTACTTTAACTGGCTTGAAGTGATCTCTTCAAGTACCATCCCAGCAGTCTTCACCGTAGTTTCAATATTTTCTGATGTATGTGCATATGAAACAAATGCCGCTTCAAATTGTGATGGAGCCATATAGATACCTCTTTTAAGCATTTCATTAAAGAATCGGCCATAGAGTTGTGTGTCACACGTAGTGGCATCCGTATAATTCTGTACAGTTGAATTTGATGTAAAAAATGCGGTCATCATTGAACCAACCCTGTTAAGAACAGAATCGATACCGTGATCACTGCACGCACGCTGAAGACCTTTTTCAAGCATAACAGCGTTTTTTTCTAGAGCGGTATAGAAATCGGGAATTGTATCAATCGCTCTGAGTGTCGCAATACCTGCGGCAGTGGCAAGTGGATTACCCGCAAGTGTTCCGGCCTGATATACCGGCCCGATTGGAGCAACCATATCCATAATATCTTTTCTTCCGCCATAGGCGCCAACAGGAAGCCCCCCACCAATCACCTTCCCAAAGGTTGTCAGATCGGGCCTGACACTGTAAAGTTCCTGAGCACCACCTTTTGCCACACGGAACCCGCTCATTACTTCATCAAAGATTAGAACAGCCCCATATTTGTGTGTAAGATCGCGTAATCCCTGAAGGAAATCATCTGCTGGTGGGATAACGCCCATGTTACCGGCAACAGGTTCTACTATAATAGCGGCGATTGAATCGGGGTATTTTTGTAACAATACTTCTACAGATTCTAAGTCATTATATTTTGCAACAAGCGTATCTGCTGCTGTGCCGGCGGTTACTCCCGGGCTGTTTGGTACTCCAAGAGTTGTTGCACCGGATCCCGCAGAAATGAGAAAACTATCACCATGCCCATGATAACATCCTTCAAATTTAATGACCCGGTCACGTTTTGTGAAGCCTCGGGCAAGCCTGAGCGCACTCATAGTAGCTTCGGTGCCGGAGTTTACAAGACGTACCAGCTCTACGGAAGGAACAAATGAGCAGATAAGCTCTGCCAGTTCACATTCGGCTTCTGTTGGTGCACCAAAGGAAGCGCCTTTTTGGGTCGCATCACAAATAGCGGTAGTAACGCTTTCATAGGAATGTCCCAGAATCATAGGTCCCCACGACCCCACATAATCCAGGTAACGATTTCCATCTAAATCGGTAACGTGGGCACCCTTTGCTGTTTGAATGAAAAGAGGTACCCCCCCAACACTTTTGAACGCTCTAACGGGTGAATTAACCCCACCGGGGATCTTCTTACATGCCCGGCTAAATTCCTGAAGACTTCTTTCAATGTTACTCACAGGCCTTCTCCTCTACGACTTTTGGTTCATAAATACAAAATGGCTCTTCAGAATAGTAATTTCCGGAAATAGCGAAGGCTCGTGCCCTGCAGCCACCACAGACTGTTCTGTACTTGCAAATACCACACCGGCCTTTGTAGTTAGCGATGTTTCTAATCTCTTTAAAAAATATCGACTCGTGCCAAATAGCTTTGAAATCCATGGCGGTATCTCTGAGATTGCCGGCAGATTTTTCGAGAAAGCCACACATCTGTACACTCCCAGTGTGTGAAATGAAAGCAAATCCGTGACCTCCAAGACACCCCCTGGTTACTGCGTCAAGTCCATGACTCTGATACGAAACGGTTCTCCCGGCCTCCCTTTCCCTTTGACGAAGTACCCTGTAATAATGAGGGGCACAGGTTGGTTTTATTGAAATGCCTTCAGAACCTCTTTTTTCATAAACCCAGTTTAAAACACGCTCATACTCCTGAGCAGAGAGTACAAAATCGGCAAGCTGTTTACCTCTGCCGGTTGGAACAAGAAGAAAGGGGTGAAAGGATACTGCACCAATCTGTTTGGCAAGCTCGAAAATTTCTGAAAGTTCACCGACATTGATCCTGGTTACAGTGGTATTGATCTGAAATTCAAGCTGTGCGGCTCTTGCAGCAGCAGCTCCGGCAAGCACCGATGTAAAGGCACCCTCAACACCCCTGAACTTATCGTGGGTCCTGGCTGTTGCACCATCAAGGCTCAATGATATACGCTGTATACCTGCCATTTTTAACTGTATACAGGTTAGAGGTGTTAAGAATGTGCCACAGGGAGCCATGACCATTTTAAGCCCCAGATCTGTTCCCAATTTTGCCAGATGATAAATATCAGGTCGAAGCATTGGTTCGCCACCGGTAAGGATGACAATGGGCTTTGCAAAGGAAGCTATATTTGTTAGTACTTGCTCACACTCCTCAGTACTGAACTCATCTTTATAGGGGCCGTTACCAGCTGAAGCCCTGCAATGACGACACTTAAGATTACAGGATCGGGTCACTTCCCAGGCAACAAGGCGAATCTGGTTTGTTTGGTGAGAATGTGGTGGTTTTTGACGTATACTCATAATACTATATTTCCCTAAGGGAATGTTCTTTATTCTTTGTCTTCACTTTCTCTTTATTGTAACTCAACCCTTTTTTGCCCCTATTAGTGCAGGAAGCGTAAAGAGATAGGAACACATCCGGTTTTGCTCGGTAACCACTCAGGAAGTGGCTCACAGTTACTGAGACAGAAAGGTCGTGCTATTCAGTAACACTTCCCGCGCAGACTTCTCCTATTCATCCATTGATAATTCTGGCCGCTTTCTGTGCCCAGTATGAAATGATAATATCGGCTCCTGCTCGTCTTATGCTGGTCAGTATCTCCATCATCGAACATTCCTCATCAAGCCAGCCCTTGGCAGCAGCGGCTTTAACCATCGAGTACTCTCCGCTTACATTGTAAGCCGCAACAGGTACCTCAAAGCGCTCCTTTATTCTGCGAACTATATCAAGATAGGCAAGTGCCGGTTTTACCATTAATATATCGGCTCCTTCATCAATATCCAGTGCAGCTTCCCTAAGTGCTTCAGCGCTGTTACCCATGTCCATTTGATAACTTTTTCGATCCCCAAAGGATGGTGTGGTACCTGCGGCATCTCTGAACGGACTGTAAAATGATGATGCGTATTTTGCAGCATAGGACAGTATCGGAAGATTTGAAAACCCGTTATCATCAAGTATTTCCCTTATCTGTTGGACTCTTCCATCCATCATATCACTTGGAGCAACCATATCACACCCGGCTTTTGCATGAGACAATGCCTGTCGTGCAAGAATTTCTACGGTGGTATCATTATGTACATCACCATCTATAACCGGTCCGCAATGACCATGATCAGTATATTCACAGTTGCACACATCTGTAATAACCAAAAGGTGCGGATATTTATCTTTCAGAGCCTTTATGGTTGTCTGTACTATACCATCGTCTTCACAGGCAGCTGTACCATGGTGATCTTTTCTTTCTGGAATACCAAACAAAAGCACCGATTTGATTCCAAGATCCATAGCTTCACCACAATCCTTTAAAAGCTCATCAATGGAAAGCCTGAAATAATCGGGCATCGAAGCAATAGGCTCCCGTATGCCATTTCCGTGTCTTACGAAATAAGGGAGCACAAAACTATCAACGGTAAGCCTTGTTTCTCTTACCATGGAACGTAATACACTGTTCTGTCTTAACCTGCGCATCCGTATATACGGATATCTCATTATAACCTCCGAAACTGTACATCAAAATCGAAAAAAACACCCAGAACTATTCTACTCTGTTTGCAATCTCATCTTCTGTTAAGAAACAAGCCGGATCCTCTGCCCACATATCTCCATAAAGCGCCTGTGCACGGGCTCTGAAATTTCCATTGCAGATGTCCTGCCATACACACCTCCCACACTTACCTTTAAGCAAAGCCTTTCGATCCCTCAGAGAACGTAGGAGGGGATTTGAAAAGTCGGTCCATAGTGTACTAAAAGAACGGTTCCTTACATTTCCAAGCGATAGTTGCCGCCAGAACTGATCAGGATACACCTCTCCATCCCAGCTAATACAGCCTATGCCATTTGCAGAACTGTTCCCACCATTCATTTTAAGCAGCTTTAGCACATCTGCTGCCCCTGGAGCTCCCTCCCGTTTCATGCGAAGATAAAGATAGATTCCATCAGCATGATTATCAACGGTCAGTACCTCTTTTTTAATCCCACGCTGATGGAGATCAGCGGTTCTGTCGATGATCAAATCAACCATACGCCTTGTTTGGTCATGTCCCAGATCTTCATCCATAATGTTTTGACCTCTGCCACTGTAAACCAAGTGATAAAAACATACCCTTGGAATGTTTTCCCGCTCAATAAGATCGAATATGCCAGGTATATCAGATGCATTATGCCTGTTTATTGTAAACCGTAACCCTACCTTGACTCCGGCATCAAGACAGTTTCTGATACCCTGTAACGCTTTTTGGAAGGAACCTTTTACGCCCCTGAACCTATCATTTACAGTTTCGAGCCCATCCAGGCTCACACCTACATAGGAAACTCCAATGGTTTTACACTGTTCCGCTATTTTTTTGGTGATGAGAGTACCGTTGGTGGAAAAAACAACTCTCATCCCAAATGCCCGAGCGCACTTTGCCAAATGGAAGATATCTTTTCGCATAAGTGGTTCCCCGCCAGAAAACAGAATAACCGGACAACCAAAATCAGCCAGATCTTTAATTATAACTTCAGCCTGAGCAGTCGAGAGCTCATCAGTATATTCGATATTTTTTGAGTGGGAGTAGCAGTGAATACAACGAAGATTACATCTACGGCCAACATTCCAAACAATCACCGGTTTTTTATCCTTAGAAAACTGCAGTAGTTGAGAGGGGAGTTTACCAGATTCCCTATTGTATCTCAGGGCATCGGAAGACTCAACGGTTCCACAGTAGAGCTTTGAAATCCCAATCATATTCTGAAATACTCCTTCATAGCACTAACCAGGCCTTTTATTGTGTGCTCAGTTGCTTCCAGTACAGGACATACACCAAACTCTTTCATTGTCGTAGAGGTCACAGGACCAATACTTGCCCCCCGCAATGTTTTAAGTATTTGATGTTCTGAAGAACCAAAAAGGTCTAAAAAATTTCTGAAAGTCGATGAGCTCGAAAAAGTAACAAGATCATAGTTATCGTCTCTTATTCTATCAAGAATAGCTTTATCATGTTTTTCAGGTGGAACCGTGCGGTAAGCAGGCACAACTGTAACCTCTGCACCCCAGTTTTTGAGTGTCAGGGGTAAAACATCCCTCGCGACCTCAGCTCTCGGTATCATCACCCGTTTTCCATTCCACCCTTCACAAGCTCTTTCAAGCTCATTTATGAGCCCCTCTGCAACAGCCTCTTTTGCCACAACGGTAGCTGCTATCGAGTATTTTTTTAAAGCATCGGCTGTAGCAGGGCCTATACAGGCAATTTTTACTCCACCGATGTGCCGTATGTCTTTGTATTGCTGAATTAACAGATCAAAGAATGAACGTACACCATTAGGACTGGTAAAGATAAGCCAGTCAAATGCAGCTATCATTTCGATAGCACATTCAAGCTCACTGCCGGCTCCATAAGGAACAATTCGGATTGTAGGGAGCTCTATGACGTTTGCTCCAAGCTCTTTAAGCTTAGATGTTAAAACAGAAGCCTGTTCCCTGGAGCGGGTATTAATGATTGTTCTGCCAAAAAGTGGTTTCTTTTCAAACCATGCAATCTGAGACCTAAGCTTAACCACATCCCCAATGACTATAACTGCGGGCGGTGTGATGCCTGCAGCAACTGCCTCTGAAGCTATAGTGTCGAGAGTAGCAGTAACAGTCTGCTGTTCAGAAGTTGTTCCCCAACGTATTACAGCAACCGGAGTTGAGCCTGGCCGTCCGTTTTTAATAAGCTTTTTAGCAATTGATTCGAGATTTCCCACTCCCATAAAAAAAACGAGTGTATCAACGCCACGGGAGAGATATTGCCAGTCAAAGCTTGATTGCGCTTTAAGAGGATCTTCATGCCCGGTAATCAGAGCAACCGATGAAGCCATCGTGCGATGGGTAACAGGTATACCTGCATACGTTGCAGCTGCTATGCCTGAAGTGATCCCGGGTATAATTTCAAACTCGCATCCAGCCTGTGCGAGGGCCTGACACTCCTCTCCACCACGGCCAAAAACAAACGGATCCCCACCCTTTAGCCTTACAACCAACTTTCCTTCAAGCGTTTTTCTGACCAGAAGCTCATTAATTTCGCTCTGTTTCATTGTATGGCTTCCAGCCTTTTTTCCCACATAGATTTTTTCTGCGTATTCAGGAGCATGCATTAGTAATTCCTGGGAAGCAAGATAGTCGTAAACGATAACATCTGCCTGACTCAGGGCTTTTATGCCTTTAACAGTAATGAGTTCAGGATCTCCCGGCCCGGCTCCAAGCAGAATAGCTTTGCCATTTGCGCCCCTGTTTGAATTCATTTCAGTTTTATCCCCCTCGATTCACACGCTTTGACCATCATTTGCGCAAGCTGCTTACCTGCTTCATCAGACTGACTGCAGGATGAATCATAGCTCATTCTCAACACTTTTCCGGTATTTGGATCCCCGATCATACCATCTATACGAATTTTACTATTTTCTGTCTTAGCCAAAGCAGCCACAGGCATTGCGCACCCTCCCCCAACCGTATGAAGAAACGTTCTCTCACATAAAGCCTCGACCATAGTGTGTTTATGATTGATAAGCTCCGCGACTTGCTTCGCTTCAGAATCATCCTCACGACATTCAACGGCCAGAATTCCCTGTCCTGCAGCCGGAAGACAGACCGACGCGGGAATCAGTGAAGTATTGTTAAGCTTTTTACCCAATCGTTCGATACCTGCCGCAGCCAGCACAATCGCATCATACTTACCTTCGTATAACTTTTTTAACCGGGTGTTAACATTACCGCGCAGATCGAGAAAGTTAAGATCTTTTCTAAACGCTTTTAGTTGTAACATTCTTCGTGGACTGCTTGTGCCTACAACTGCACCGGAGTGTATTGTTTCTAAATTGCTGTTGTCTTTTGTTATAAAAAGGTCATGAGGATTAGTACGGAGTGGAGTCGCGGCAATGATCAGTTTTTCATGCTCTTGAACCGGCATATCCTTAAGACTGTGGACCGCAAGATCAGCTTCCCCCGAAAGTAAGGCATTCTGAATTTCCTTTACGAAAACCCCGGTACCCCTGAAAGAAAAAAGTGGTCGGTCGGTAACCCGATCTCCGGTTGTCTTTAGCGTTATTACCTCAAATTCAAGATCAGCGTTTCTCTGTTGCATCATGCTAATTACCAGATTAGTCTGGGCCGAAGCAAGATCACTTCCACGGGTGGCGATTCTAAACTTTCTCATCTAAAGCATACCCTTCTCGTAGTGAGCGACCTTCTGTTCTACATCATACAAGATCTGAGAAGGATTATTTTTATAACCATCAATCTCGATCCGTTTAATGTAATCCCAAAATTCAGATCTGTATTCCCTTGGTAAGCGCCTGATACGCGGCCGTAATTGTTTAAGAGCTCTTACCAATACCACCTTTTCTTCAGTAATTACTTCGGCTATTTTGTCCCTTATCTGCCCGGCAAGCGTTGGGGCTGCTCCACCGGTGCTTACAGAGACTTGTATATCACCACGATTTAAAACAGCAGGGACAATGAATGAGCACCTTTGCGGTTCATCCACTACATTAACCAGGATATTTCTATCTGCACAGTCGTCATACACTTTTTGATTAACATTGGGATCACTGGTCGCAGCAATAACTAATGTTACTCGGTCCACATATGATGTATCATACGTACCTGGAATCCACTGTATCTTTTTGCTTTGATTAAGCATTTTCAATTCTGAAGTTACCTGAGGTGCTATAATGCGTATCTCTGCACCGGCACTGAGCAGAGATTCTGTCTTACGCTGGGCAACACTGCCACCTCCTACAACAAGGCACGGTTTCTGATGCAGATCAATGTAAACCGGAAAGTATCGATTTTTTTGATCACTATTTTTCATTATTCAGCTCAACCTACTCATGTAATTTTATTGCTGCCTTTTACTGTTTTCTTTTAATATGCTGGACGGTACGTAAAGTAATTTTTCCGTAAGTGTTTCTGCAAAACGAAATATCGATTGCCGTGAAGACTCAGGTATAGCTGAAAATTGATTCTTATAACGCTCAAGCTCTTTATCGCGAATGCTTTCAAAAGACTCCCGTAAGTGTATAATTGCAGGGACCACTTTTCGTGTGTTATACCAATCACAAAAACCTGAAACTTCTTGTTCAATAATATCCAAAGCCGATGCGATTTTTCCGGAACGGGAATTAATAGTATTCTGTATCACCTGTGATATTTCATCAATACCGAATAAATCGACATTTTTCAAAGCTCCACATTTTGGCTCAATATCTCTTGGAGCTGCGATGTCTATTAAAATGACAGGATAATGGTTTCGCTTAATCATTGCGGATTTCAGATCAGCTTGCTTAATAATTTGCTCCTGTGCCCCTGTGGAAGATATAACTATATCGCAATCAGCTAACACTGTATTGATTTCTGTAAGGGGGATTGCTTTTCCACCAAAATCGTCGGCCATTTTCTGAGCGTTTTTTACTGTTCTGTTTGCAAAGTAAATAGTACTAAGCCCGGAAGCATGAAGATGGCGCGCTGTAAGCCTGGCCATTTCCCCGGCTCCAATCACCATAGCAGTAGAAGTGTTTAGATGCGAGAGTCTGTTTTTGGCAAAATCGATAGCAACTGAAGCAACAGATAAACTTCCCTCATTTATTTCGGTTTCATTTCTAACCCTTTTCCCAACTCTCATGGCAGAATGAAAGAGTTTATTTAGCACAAGGCCTGCAGTTTCCTGTCTGCATGCATGACGATAAGCCTTTTTCACCTGATGAAGTATCTGCGACTCCCCGATTACCATCGAATCAAGACTTGAAACAACTTTAAACAGATGTTCAACAGCTTTTCGGCAATGGTAAAAATAGATGTGATCTTCAAATGTTGACAGTTTTACCTTATGGTAGGAAACCAAAAATTCCGTCAGGGTATCATACATTGCGATTATATTCGCCCCTGCCACATACAACTCGACTCTGTTACATGTTGAGAGGATCAAAGCCTCTTCAATACCCTCCATTGAGCGAAGATAATGAAGAGCACTTTCCAGTTCAGGCTCATTAATTAGCAGCCGCTCTCTGAGTTCACAATCACTGGTCCGGTGATTTATTCCAAGAACAGCAACATGTCTGATATTTTGGTATTTTTCCATATCTACTTAAAAAATATATGATTGCAATTAACAGTAATTACGTATTAGTTTATAAGCTGTTTAATACTTAGTGAAATACATTATGCTGAGCTGCAGAGAATATTTTTTGCGGGTGATTTTTGAAGCATTAAAGATAGAGAAGATATACTAAAACATGGGAGCGAAAAGCCCTATTTTCTTGCCCTGAATTAATTTAGAGTGCCGTTTGAAGACCATTACTCTCCTATAGTGGTTATTTGTTTTTGTAATACTCCCCAATCATAAGTAGCTAAGAGCAGGAAAAGCTGCTCTTAGCTATTTCTGAAATTTAATGGGTTATTCTTACTTTTCTGTTCATTATCTCATGCCTGTTATTTTTTACCCGCAGTATATAGGTTCCATTAACCCCCAATTCCTTTAAAGGAATCTGACTGGAACTGGAATAGGCCTGGGAAAACACCTGCGCTCCCCTTAAGTTGAATACCTTTACGTTAATCGTTTCTCCTTCGGGGACGGTTAGAGCTAGTGAATTTCTATTTAACTTCGCCCCGGGCTGTAGAAACGCAGAGGGAGTTCTTGCCGATGTTGCTGCACCGATCGTAACTTCAACCTCCTCAGAGAGCGAAAGATTTCCTACATTATCAGTAGCTACAGCAGAGAGCTTATACTCTCCCTCTTCTACATCATCCCAACGAAATGAGAAGGGCGCTTGCTCCAGTACTGCAATCACCTCATGATTGCTAAGTATTTCCACTGCAGATATATAAGCCTTTGGATCAGCTACAGCATCAACATCAATTTCCAAAGCTATTGGTGCACCACCATTATTTATCTCTTTATATGAGAAGCCAACCTCAGGCCGTGTGATTTCCTGATTTTTTACCGCTACAGTGATCTCCTCTGAAACCCCTTTTACCCCCGTGTTATCAGTGGCAACTGCGGTTATGGTATAAACACCTTCATCCATTTCTGTCCAGGTAAAGTTGTATGGAGGAGCTGTAAACTCACTGATCTTTTTGTCATTGGCATAGATCTCGACTGCACTGATCTCATTTTCCGAACCCATATCATCTATGTCCAACTGAACAGATGTGGTATGGGTATGCTCTGCTTCATAGTCAGACGGTGTGATGGCAATTAGTGGTGAACTAAACCATCGATTGTTTTCTAAGACGGTTATAGTGATAGGATCAGAAAAAGCTGTTGCCCCCTGATCATCGGTTGCACGTGCCACAACCCGATATACTCCAGCACTAATATCACTCCATACGACCCGAAAATAGCCAAATGTGCCACCTTCTCTTTCTCCGATTTTTCTAAATCCAGCAAAGAATTCTACCTTTTCGACCGTTCCATCCGGATCTGTTGCATGAGCCAGAAGCGCAACAGAAGATCCTTCAAGCACCTCTCTGTTTTCCTCTGAAGGAAGAACTATCGATACCACTGGTGGTTCATTTGTAATTGGTTCAAAATCTCCAAGGTTTTGGTGCTCAAGCCTTGACCACTCCGTGGGCCTGTTGTGCAAAGCACCATTTCTGGAGTCAAAAATCATCTCAATTGCATCGGAATTGTAAAACAAGGTGGCGTCAAACCAGGCAGTTACATACTTTTTGAACTTTCCACCACTACCAGTCTGCTCAAAATGACCGGCACCTGCAAGTTCTCCGTACAACCCGATCTCATTATCGCCAAAGGTATTCCAGCTTCTTGACCTGACAGATCTTGGATTTGCGAGGTTATCGTTGGCACCAACCATTAAAAACATAGGAACCGTTATGTCAGCTGTGGAGTAGAAATAGGGAAAGGTAAATGTAGCAGGCGCTAAAGGGGCAATGCTTGTTATGCGCTCTTCCAATTTAGCTGCATTAATAGTACCAGCTCCCCCCTGAGAGTGACCTGTAGCACCGATGGCCTCAGGGTTTAATCGCTGATAGTAATCACTGCCTGTACTCTGATTTTCCCGCAGCAACCATCTCACACCATCTGCCATCTCCTGCCCCGATCCTGTTGAGCTGCTTCTGGATGCAACGACGACAAACCCATGGGTTGCCAGGTGTTCCAGAAACCTGGCATAGGTTGCAACAGATGCTCCTGTTCCATTTCCCCAGGTGATAATCGGGTGCACCATCCCATTTGCCCCAAGATTTCTTGGCCGAAAAACATCATACGCTCCGCGAGGACCTACATTTCGGACCCTTTGAGCTCTATGGGGACCACTTTGATCATATCTCGAAAACGCACTTGTCTGTGCATGTAGGGTAACAGAACCAACAAATAACAAAACAATAGCAACAAAACGAAAAAAGCGATTATTCATTACTCCTCCAGAGTCAAAGATAGGGTTAACAACCATTTTTTTTTGCAAGTATACCTGTGCTTTGCAAAAGACTATAAAAGGTTAAAGATCCTGTCGACAGATCACATCAAAGGCGCAATGGTAAATATAAGCCAAAAGTCCCCAACCCGATCATAAATCTTTGCTCATGATTACACCAAATCAACCCCTTGCCCTTTTTTTTCAACCACTTACAAGGCTTTTAACAACACTTTTCTTTTTATCACTCATCGTTTTTGATTACACCTTTACCGCTAACGCATGGCACCCCTTCAGTCTTACCCTATTTTGATGTGAAAGAAAAATCGCCCCAAGATAAAACAAAACAGCGGGCTATAGTGATAACCCGCTGTCACAATCTCCAGCTAATCTAGTACTGACCGGAAAAAGCAGTTTAGGGTGAAGTGGATTTGCTATGCTATAGAAACAATCCACTTAGGCGCACCCTGAACTCTTCACCCTTGTTTTCCTAAATCACATAATCCTCAATTATCTCCTGCTTTATGAGTTTATTAAGTATCGAATCTGTCACCTGGGATTCCCGGGTAGATTTTTCTGCAACAGTGTCCTCCTCTTTAAGAGGAACGTGTAAAAACTCATGAGGAGCGGTTAACTTAGCCATTACCTCCAAGTCGTAGAAGTCGGCATCGGGCAGGGCAGTTATAAAAATCGTACCCACATCGGTCAGAATGCGGGCCAGCTCACCAAGGCGTCTAATCTGCTCCTCCCTCTGTTCATGCTCCTCATTAACATCTGAATCCAGGCCATCGACAAGGCTTGATGGCCCAAGGTAATAAGCAGCTCTGCGGGAATCGACAAGCCTGCGTTCAAGAAGCTTGGCCACTGGCCCAGCCATTTCAGAGCCGGTAATAACGACAAATTTGGATTTGTGGCCAAAAAGTTTAGTTCTGTCCTGCTCTGTTACCAGTCCTTTGTCCCAATGAATTTCACGCCTTCTTACATGATCCTTAAGTGCAGATTCGTTGTCCTCCAATGCTGAAGTTATAATCCCTCCGCCAGCTATATCATAATTATCGACAATTACAAAGCGCCCCAGAGACTCAATATCATTTATCAGATCAAACGCTATAGGTCGCGTGGTTTCAAATACGCACTCTGCAACATCATGACGGTCAATCTGCTGTTTGCCTTTTATAGAGCTCAGGTCGGTAGCGTCGATTCCTGACAACACCTCCACAAGCCTCACATTTACCCTGGCTGAGGCGACTTTGAGCTTATATTTTCTGTTCAAAACCATGGGATTTCTGCCCATCCAGAATATGTTTGCTTTGAATCTGGTGCCAACAAAGGGCTGCTTTTCGTTATCCCGGCACATTACCTCTCCGCGAGGCAAATACAGTTCGTCGCTCAATGTAAAGCCAGCAGCATACCCGTAGGATATTTCTGTCTTTTTTGGCACATTGAATTCTTCAATAGAAACGACAGATGACTTCTTTCCGGAGGGCCTGAAAACCACCGAATCTCCCACGGAAACTTTTCCGGTTTCGATTGCCCCGGCAACAATTCTTCTGTCATCACCCGATTCGGTAAATTTATAGACATCCTGTACAGGCATCCTGAAAGGCTTCTCTATCGTCTCCTCCTGTTTCCTGAAAGAGTCGATATGCTCAAGAACAGTTAACTCATTATACCAGGGAGCTTTTGATGAAACAGATGCAATGTTGTCTCCATCGCGAGCACTAACCGGAACAAACGCAATTGGCTTAACCCCCAATTGTTCTAAGAACCTACTATACTCTTTAACTATTTTCCAGTAAACATCTTCACTATGGTCCACGAGATCCATTTTATTTACAAGTACAACCAACTGTTTTATCCCAAGCATGGAGATAAGATACCCGTGTCTTTTTGAGTTTTCTTTTATCCCCTCATGTGCATCAATTACAAGCAGAGCAGCTTCAGCTCTTGCTGCCCCACTGACCATATTTTTGAGAAACTCCACGTGCCCCGGAGCATCAATAATTATATAGTCTCGTTTTTTCGTTTTAAAGAAGCAACGTGCAGTATCGATAGTAATGCCCTGTGCCTGCTCATCTTTAAGTGCATCAAGCAAGAATGCATACTCAAACGGGCGTGCATTTCTCTCACATGTTGCCTTGACCTGGTCAAGTTTCCCTTTTGGGAGTGAGTTGGTATCTGCAAGCAATCTTCCTATTACGGTGCTTTTTCCATGATCGACATGTCCTACTACCACAATGTTCATCTGTTCGCGTGTATTCATCAGGCTTATATCCCTTTAATTATTCATTTTAATGCAACCACTACTAGTTTTCAGGTAATTGTTAGTAGCATTTTTTACATGTACCCATCTCTACGAAGTGTTTCAAGCCCTCCGCCATCTTCCTTATCCTGTTCGCGTCCGGAACGCTCTGCTATGTTGGAAAACTTTCCGGATCTAAGCTCTTCAATGATTTCCTTAACAGTACGGGCTTCACTTTTTACCGGTGCGGTACAGGGACCACAACCAAGTGAACGATAACGAGTTCCATTACCCTGGTTAAAGTAAAGCGAAACTGTAGGAATATTTTCCCTCTCAATGTACTCCCAAATATTTAATTCTGTCCAATCAAGAAGAGGGTGGATACGCAGATGAGTCCCGGGTGCGAAGTCAGTTTTAAACTGATTCCAAAGCTCAGGTGGTTGGTCAGCGACATCCCACTCATTTTCTCTGTCCCGTGGAGAAAAATACCTTTCTTTGGAGCGACTCCCCTCTTCATCTGCCCGAACCCCGGCAATAACACCAGTGTAAGGCTCCTTATTGGTGTCCTCTTCGTATTCACCTGTTGAATGATTCATTCTGTATCGGGTCCAGTCACCGGCAAGAGTGTGTTTTAATGCTTCTGTTTTAAGCGCCTTGCAGCAAGCGATTCTGCTTGTTGTTCCCAGGGGATAGGTTTGCTTGTTCTTTAACGCCTCTGTATTTTGTCCATAAACCATGTTCAATTTAAATTTTCTCGCCAAATTATCCCTGTACTCTATCATTTCAGGAATTTTGTAGCTTGTATCTATATGTACAAGGGGAAAAGGAACGTGGCCAAAGAAAGCCTTTCTGGCAAGCCATAGTAAAACTGTGCTGTCTTTTCCAACAGACCACAGCATACAAAGATTTTTGAATTCTTTATAGGCTTCCCGAAAGATATAAACGCTTTTAGCTTCAAGTTTTTCAAGGTGATCCATACATCTTCTCCTCCTTAGTAGTTATATCAATCCTATTTTTTTCAAACCGTATAGTACTGCGCTGTACTAAGATATCTCTCACCGGTGTCGGGAAAAAGAGTTACCACATTTTTTCCTTTTCCAATCCTTTTAGCGACTTCTAAAGCAGCTAAAAGATTTGCGCCTGAAGACATCCCAACAAATAGTGCTTCTTTTTGTGCAATTTCTCTTGTCATTCTAAAAGTCTCATCATCCTTTACCGTTATTACCTCATCGATAACACTCAGATCAAGTATTTGGGGTATAAACCCTGATCCAATCCCCTGAATTTTATGGGGACCAGGTTTTTTACCACTTATAACAGCACAGCTTTCGGGCTCAACTGCAACGATTTTAATCTCTGGATTGATTTTTTTTAGCACTCTGCCAACACCAGTGATTGTACCGCCTGTTCCAACCCCACTCACAAACGCATCAATTTTGCCATCAAGGGCACTTACAATTTCCTGTGAAGTATATTTTTCGTGCACTGCAGGATTTGCAGGGTTCTGGAACTGATGCATAATTACTGAATTTTTTATCTTTTTTGAAAGCTCCTTTGCTTTCTCTATTGCCCCAACCATTCCTTTATGCGCTGGTGTTAATACTACCTCAGCACCATACGATTTGAGAATATTAATTCTCTCTAAACTCATCGATTCTGGCATAGTGATAATGCAACGATATTCTTTTGATGCACAAATGAATGAAAGTGCTATACCTGTATTCCCAGAACTTGCTTCAATGACAGTAGAACCTTTTTGAAGCTTTCCCTGCTGCTCTGCGCTTTCAACCATGGATAATGCAATACGATCTTTAATACTGCCACCAGGGTTAAAAAATTCAAGTTTTACATGAATATCAGCAATAGAAGACCCGGTGATTTTTTTTAGTTTGTAAAAAGGGGTGTCACCAATTAAATGAAAAACCTCATCCTTTTTACCATCACGTGTTTCACTCGCTGCTTTCTCTATCGGTTTAACCATCTGTTACCATTTCCTTTTCATCGTATTAAAAGGTGGTGAAGAGACCAGCTGATTACAACAGCAACAACAGGTACAATAAGCCACACTGAAAAGATTCTTAAAACTATTTTTTTTCCCGATGTTTGCCTGAATCCGTCTTTTACCATACATATTGCAAGTACAGAAAAGGTAGTAAATTGCACATAGGGCGCGGGAAGACCAAGCATAGATGCTATAATAACAAAATTTGATGTTACTAAGGATATGATACTAGCAGAGATCTCACCCAAGGGTATAATGTTTTTAGAAAGAGTATCAATATTTCCCTTACCCATGGTTAGGGCTCCAATACCAAACATTAATGAAAATAACACAAAAAGAAATGGTACATTTAAAGCCGTTCCAATGATAAATATCGGTGCGATCACATTTGCCACATTGTTTGTTCCAATTGCAAAACCTGAATAACAATCGGTAAAAAGTATTAATTTTTTTATAAGTTTGTTATTTGAACAAACCTTTTCATGCAAATGCATATTTTTACTGGTCAGAGGATAAAATCGTTTTATTATTATATAGGTGGCGATGAATGATAATGCTGAAAATACAATCGCAAAAATCACAATTTCGAGTAACTTTTGGTAATTAACATTTTCATAATACAAACCAGCCCCGATAAAAGCACTGACCATAATAAAGCTTGTTGATTGTGGAACTTTTAATATATTTGCAGCAAACATCGTGATTACAGCGCTTGAAAGTATCACTACACCAGACACCGGGTTGGTGATTTGATCTACCAGCCTTGTGCTCAATGTTTCCACAACTCTTGGCCCTACAAGAACAGCACCCAATACAACAAAACCGAAAAAAAGCGCTACAGCCTTATTCCTTTTTATAATACCGGAGCCATATGAAGGTGTAAAAGCGATTGAAAATCCGCTTGCCCCCATATTTATAGCAAGAAAAACAGAAATTGAAAAGTAGACTAAAGTAAGCCCCACTTATTTGCCCCTTTTATGCAAGCCACATTCTTTGTGTTCCGGCTCTTCCCACCACCATCGCCCTGCTCGTATATCATCAGTTGAGTCAATCGCTCTTGTACAAGGAGCACAACCAATACTCCTAAACCCTTTATCCTGAAGTGAACTATATGGTATATCATTCTGGCGCACATATTCCCATACATCAGATTCCGTCCATTCGTACAGAGGATTTATTTTTATCAATCCATGATTACTATCCCACTCTACAACATCTATTGCACTCCTTGTCACAGCCTGCTCTCGTCTTAAACCACATATCCATACATCGGCGGTGGAAAGAACTCGTGCAAGTGGCTTTAATTTACGCACCTCACAACATCTTTTGCGAAGCTCCACACTTTTGTAAAAAGGATTTGGCCCATACTCATTTATCAGCTCTTCGAGTTCACTGCATTCAGGGGCATAGGTTTCGTACCTGAACCCATACCTCTCCATTGAACGCCCCATCGTAGCATAGGTTTCCTCAAAAAGTCTTCCGGTATCCAGAGTAAATATTCTTGCTTCCCTGCTGTGAGCAAGAAGCATATGAGTCAATACCTGATCCTCAACACTCAAACTTGAAGCAAGCACAACTTTTTGAGATGTAAATTCATTCAAAACCTGACTAACTACTTCCTGAGCGGTTTTGTTTACTAGCTTTGATCTCAACTCATCTATATTTTCTTTTGTGATCTGCATTCGTCTGTGCCTCTGTTAAATGTTTTCCTATGCTTTTTTACCTTAAAAAACAAATCCCACTATTATTAATAATTACCACATCTATTTTTTCTTTATAACAACTTTCCAGTAATTATCCAGTTTTTGCTGATCAACAATTTCATGTCCCTCTGCAGAAACCGAGCGGGGTACATTTTCTATTGGTGACCCTTCATCGAGTAATACCGAAAGTATCTGACCACTCTTAAGAGCAGAAAGTGCAAGCTTGGTTTTTACGAAATTCATCGGACATGCGACCCCTCTGAAATCCTTCTGCAAATCGGTAGAACTATTATCGTTCTTTTGTGATAACTGTTCATTTTCTTGCACCGGGGTTTTGAACTGAAGTGAATTGTCCATTCCTTCATACAGTTTCTCGACCGCCTCAGACAAGTCAAAAACGTTTTGTTTTAAATTTGTAAAATCGTCTATTTTACTTTCCCGGCCTGCTTTTACAACAGTACTAAATTTTACTTCTATCAAGTCTTCGTCAATAAAATGTTCTTTAAACCTGGCAAAAACATCACTTTCATTGAAGGCTTCTACTCCCTTAGTTATCAGTAACATTCTTGAACTTAGAAGTGCCAGAGTATATAAATCCAATGGTTTTACTGCATCATCTTTTTCGATTTTTAAGCGTAGCTGTTTGATCTTTTCGAGATCTATGTCTATAAGATCAAATAAACCAGCAGAACACTCTCCGTTTCCCTTGCCTGCAAGCGAAAAGATTTCCGTATCACCCCAATCGCGGTAATACGCTTTATTTTCGCTAAAAGGTGGAATGTCTCCCAGTTTATCACATTTGTGCCTTATTAAGTCATTTCCCTCTGATTTCAAATAAGTCGCAAATGTGTCATACTTTTGCTTTTTGGTACTATAATCAGCAATAATTTCCTCAACAAGCTCAGGTAAATCATGTGCACTTATCTCATCGATTTTCTCTGCAAGTTTAAGACTATTGTTTTCAGTAACTTCAGTTCCACCAACTATTGCATAGACAGGATAACTGTGTTGGCCGTTTCTGCCAACTTTGCCGTAAAATCCCAAATCTGCAATTACATGCTGTCCGCAGCTGTTTGAGCATCCTGACAAATGCATTTTTACATCAGCAACACTGTCTATATCAGCATCACCGCTTTGAAGCCACTCCATAACCTCACTTAAAGCCGCCCTTGATCTGCAAATACCCAACTGGCAGGTTGAAGCTCCTGCGCAGGCAATACTATTTCCTGCTAAAACGGCAGTATCTGTCAGCGATGAAACCCTACGTGATAACCTGTAGATTGTTTCAAGTTGAGACTGGGGCATATGACGCAACATTATATTCTGGTCACCAGAAAATCTTATCACGCTTTCCCCAAACGGAATCAGATAATCGGCAAGTTTTTTTGCTTTCTCTGCGTGAATCATACCATGTTTAAGAGGTATTCTAACTGAATAGTACCAATTCTGTTTCTGAGCGCCAACATGACGAGATTTCCAAAGCTCATAACCCTTGGATTTACTGCTGCTGTTTTCGGATAGTACTCTTTTAGGCTCATAAGAAAAACTCTGAACCGATAGTTTACCGATACCTTCACTCAGCAACTGTTCTCTTTCCTGCAAATAACTCTGAATAAAATTGTCTTTTCCTAAAGTTTTCCATAAAAAACGTAACCGTGCAGCATGTTTATTCTTTCTGTTACCATATTTGGAGAACACTCTTTTTATTGCTTCTGTGACTATTACTATGTCATCGGCTTTTACAAAGTCGTGAAGCAAATGTCCCGTTGCTGATTTACGGCCCATTCCACCCGCGACAAAAACCTGAAACCCTTTTTCTCCATTTTTAATCTTCGCAATGAAACCCAAATCATTAATTAATGCACTTACAGCATCTTTATCTGACCCCACAAGTGCTATTTTGTACTTGCGTGGAAGGAGCCATGAGTCACTACGTTTAGTTATTGCCGAAGTCAAAGCTACAGCATAGGGGGTAACATCAAATACCTCACCACTGTCGATACCGGCATTCCAGGGTGCAATAACATTACGAACAGTATTACCACCACCACCTCTTGTAGACAGCCCAATACTCCTAAGCTCCCTCACTATCGCTATGAGATCATCAAGTACTACATCATGAATCTGTATCTCCTGACGCGTAGTGACATGAAGCAAACCTGAAGCATACTTCAGAGCTATCAGGCTTACCCCTCTTAGCTGTGAAGGTGTAATGACTCCTGCTGCACAGCGTATGCGTACCATATATGTTCCTCTGCGCCTTTGTTCATATATCCCAAAGGGTACCCGTCGGGCCTTAAGTTCTCCTTCAGTTATATCCCCGCTGCTGAACTTTTTTATAAGCAGTTCAAGCTCTTCAATTTCTTCATCCAGTGAATCTGGTATTGTATAGCTGAGCTTTGACATATTTTACGCCTCAATATCTCTTTTCAATTTGATAATCTACTACTCATTTACGGTATCAGGAACAATTTCGATTTCTTCTGTTTTTACATCACCCTTAACTATTATGAACGATTTAATCACTGGAGCTTTATCAGCCAGGGAGACTATTACATAACTCAGATTAGGATCATATGCAAGCCTGATATCCTCCTGTGATGGTCTTGCGGGCGTTTGCGGGTGACTATGATATACCGCTCGCAGTTTCATTCCCTTCGATCTGATATGTCGAACAGTCTCAAACTGTTCCTTTGGATCCAATGAATAATGCTCCGAAGAGGCATCAGTATTGGTCAACGGAAAAGCGAGTGTGACAATACCATTTTTCTCTGCCAGATAACCGCAAGCCTCAACAGGTGCATCCTTCCTTGAATGCTCTATGAGTGAATCGTAAACACTTGGTTCTATCGTTAACATTGTTATCCTCTTATTTTTTTAAATCACACGCTGGTTGTTCTTCATCAACAAGTTCTGAAATTGTGGGGTTTTCACCGCACACAGGGCAAGTATTTCTTCTTTTAAGGGATACTTTCCTGAAATCCATTCCCAAAGCATCGAATGTCAGTAACTTATCGGTAAGGGGTTCTCCTGCCCCGGTTATAAACTTCAATGTTTCTGCTGCCTGAATAGTCCCAAGCATACCTGCAATCGCCCCCAATACCCCCGCCTGTGAACAGGTAGGCACTGCATCTTTAGGAGGAGGTGCAGAAAAGACACATCGGTAACAGGCAGATTTACCCGGCAGCACAGTCATAGTCTGTCCTGTAAATCTTAGTATACCGCCATGAGAAAAAGGTTTTCCTTCCATAACACAAGCATCGTTTATAAGAAATTTTGATGCAAAACTGTCGGTTCCATCTACCACAAAATCATAATCCCGTATTATTTCCCTAATATTATGGGAAAAGGCAAATTCTTTATAGGTTATCACCTTTACATCAGGATTAAGCGCATGTACCTTATCCTGTGCAGAGCGTACCTTAGCATTTCCCACATCGGCAGTAAAATGAATTACCTGACGCTGCAGATTGGAAAGGTCCACAGTATCCCCATCAACTACCCCCAGTGTCCCTACACCTGCAGCAGCCAGATAAAGTGTTGCCGGTGCTCCAAGACCACCAGCACCTATAACCAATACTTTAGCCCCGAGTATCTTCTCCTGTCCCTCTATCCCTACATCCTTGAGAAGTATGTGGCGACTGTAACGCTCTAGCTGCTCTTCAGTAAAATCTATCATAGTTTCTCCAACCCCTGTTTAAGATCATCAATTATATCCTGTACATCCTCAATGCCTACCGAGAGTCTGATCATCCTGTCATTTACCAACATCTCTTCCCTCTCTTTTGCGTTGTAATCACAGAAGATTGTGGAAGCAGGGTGCAAAATAAGTGTTTTATTATCGTTTAGATTTGTAGCCCTTTTTATCATCTTCAGACTGTCCATCAAGTTAAAACACTCCTCTTTACTGCTGAGCTCAAATGTCAGCAAACCTCCAAAGCGTTTACCAAACTGCGCCAGAGCCGTAGCATGAAAAGGCGAAGAAGTAAGCCCCGAATAATTTACATGCAAAATTTGTAAAGAGCTCTCCAGAAACGTTGCAACTTCTAAAGCATTGGTACACGATTTCTCCATGCGCAAGGCAAGCGTCTCAAGCCCGAGGCTTTGAAGCCAGGCGTTATGGGGCGCTAAACACGAACCGAGATTTCTATGTATTTCCCTTCTTAAGCGCGTGGCAAATGCAGCCGGCCCAACCTTCAATGCATCATCTGCCACAGCAGGATGTTGTTTCCAGTTAAAGGTACCGTTATCTATAATCAATCCACCGGTGGAAGTTGCTCCACCTGACATATATTTTGTGCTCGATATGATTTCCACTGCCACCCCCGCCTCTTTAGATCTGAAGATGTAGGGGGTTGATAGCGTACCATCAAGAACAACCGGTACATTTTTCTGCTTTGCCACTCTGCATATTTCGCTAATATCTGCAACTTCCATTTGAGGATTAGAAATTATCTCCAGAAAAACCATTCTCGTTTTATCATCAATCACTCCTTCTAAAGAGGATGGGTCGGCCATACTTGCCTTGCGCACTTCTAAGCCCCACCGTTTTAGCGTACTCTCAAAAAGTGATGTAGTGTTTCCAAAAAGGTAGGGTGAAGTGACAATATTTGACCCTGATTCACAAAGGGCTAAAACCGTTTCGGTTATTGCAGCCATACCTGAAGCCACAGCAACAACTGCAAAACTTCCTGTAAGCAATCTCACCTTCTGCTCAAACTCCTCTACCGTAGGATTAGTTATCCTGGTATAGGAATGAGAGGGCTTTCTCCCGGTAAATGCAAGCTCCAGCTCACGAGAGCTACCAACTTCAAAAGCGGCACTATCATAAACCGGAAAACGCAACGCACCGTGAACATCCCGTTTAAAGGGTGGTTGACCATGAATAGCCCTGGAAGCAAAGCCTCTCACCTGCCGCCCCCCATAAAGTACAAAAAGTCTACTTCATCACCCTCTTTTACCATAGTTGATGAAAAGTTCTCTCGGTCAAGAAATTCACCATTGAGCTGAACAGAAACCATATCAGGCATCTCCACATCGAGAGTTTTAAGTAGCTGTGTGATTGAAAGCGGTGTATCCAGTGAAGTGGATTCGCCGTTAACTGAAATTTTCATTGCCCCTCCATCTGCTTTATGTTGATCAATTTGATCAAGTTTAGTTTAAAACAAAAGGCCATTTCTCATGAGCGACATGTCCAAATGACCACAAAACACCTGTTGTTTACTGTTTTGATCAACTTTATATATTTAATATATCTAATTTGACCAAGAAAGTCAACATTAAAGGCGTTTTGTCCAAAAAAACTGCAAAAAAGGTTTAAAACGCTAAATGCTTCTGCTGGTAATCTTGGATTCCTGTCTATGGAACGATAATTTACCACAGTCGCCCGGGATCTAACCATCCTGTTTTGCTTGGAACATACCCTGTTTTGCTTGGAACATACCCTGTTTTGCTTGGAACAT